>NZ_JAKWFH010000032.1:0-87554 GCF_029522185.1 Burkholderia sp. IO2
AACGCGGCCGGCGCGGCGTGTCGGCGCGACGTTCGCGCTGGCGCTGGCGGTGACGTGCGCGGCGGCCGGCATGGCCACGCGCGCGCACGCCGCCGGGACTGGCGCGGCCGACGCGGCCGGCGCCGGATGCAGCGTGGCGTGGCCGCGCTGGGACGCGTTCAAGCGCGATTTCATCTCGGCCGACGGCCGCGTGATCGACGTCGGCTCGGCCGATTCGCGCACGGTATCGGAGGGGCAGGCGTATGGACTGTTCTTCGCGCTGGTCGCGAACGACCGGCGCATGTTCGACACGATCCTCGCATGGACCGAGAACAACCTCGCGCAGGGCGACCTGAGCGCGCACCTGCCTGCGTGGCTGTGGGGCCGCGCGCCCGACGGCGCGTGGCGCGTGCTCGACGCGAACCCTGCGTCGGACGCCGACCTGTGGATCGCGTATGCACTCGTCGAGGCCGGACGGCTGTGGCGCGAGCGCAGCTATACGGCCCGCGGCGCGCTGCTCGCGAAGCGCGTGCTCGACGCCGAGACGGCGACCGTGCCGGGCCTCGGCCTCACGCTGCTGCCGGGGCCGACCGGGTTCAAGCTGGCCGACGGCCAATGGCGCGTGAACCCGAGCTATTCGCCGCCGCAGGTGATTCGCGCGCTCGGCGCGCGGCTGCCCGACGACCGTCGCTGGGCCGCGCTGGCGTCCAGTACCGGGCGCGTGCTGCTCGACACCGCGCCGAAGGGGTTCTCGCCGGACTGGGCGCTGTATCGCGCGGGCAAGGGTTTCGGGCCCGATCCGGACACGCATGCGCAGAGCGCGTACAACGCGATCCGCGTGTACCTGTGGGCCGGCATGCTCGACCGTGCCGATCCGCTCGCCGCGCCGCTGCTCGCGAAGTTCGCGCCGTTCGCCGATGCCATCGCCGCGCACGGCGCGCCGCCGGAGCGGGTCGATACGACGACGGGCGTCGCGGGGCCGAACGACGGCAACGGCGGCTTCTCCGCGGCGGCCGTGCCGTTTCTCGACGCGCGCGGCCAGCACGCGCTCGCGGATGCACAGGCGGCCCGCGTCGATACGCTCGCGCGCCAGTCGGCGCCCGGCTACTACACCAGCGTGCTGACGCTGTTCGGCCTCGGCTGGCGCGACGGCCGCTACCGGTTCGGGGCGGACGGCACGCTCGACACCCGCTGGGGAGACCGTTCGTGCGCCGCCCGCTGAAGTGCGCCGCGCCGCACGTCGCGGGATTCGCATGGCTCGCGTCGTCGGTGTGCGCGGCGGCGTCGGGCCCGGCGATCGCGAACTCCGCGACTTCGGCGACACCGTCGACCTCGGCCGCCGCCGATGCGCGGCGCGAACTCGACACCGCGCGGATGTGGGGCATCAAGCATCGCGACGATCTCGCGCGCGATGCGCTGCGCAAGGGCCTGCTGATTGCGCCGGGGGATCCCGAGCTGCTGGCCGAACAGGTGCGCGTGCTGCTGCGGTTGGGCGATGCGAAAGGCGCGCAGGCGTCGCTGGCGCGGCTGCAGGCGCAGTCGCCGAATGTGCCGGCCACGCGGCGGGTGGCCGACGAATACCGGGTCGCGACGAGCGGGCGCGGCGAGATGGCGCAGATCCGGCTGCTCGCGCGCAGCGGCCGTGCCGACGAGGCGGCACGGCGGATCGTCGCGCTGTTTCCGAACGGCGCACCGGCGGGCGCGCTCGGCGCCGAGTATTACCAGATCGTGTCCAATGCGCCGGGCGGGCGTGAGCCGGCGATCGCCGCACTGCGCCGCGCGATCGCGGCCGATCCGGGCGACACGAGCGCATCGGTCGCGCTCGCGCGGCTGTTGAACCAGCGCGACGACACGCGCGCGGAAGCGAACCGGATCGCCGCGTCGCTCGCGCAGCGCAACGACGCGGACCACACGGAAGCGATGGCGCTGTGGCGGCGCGTGCTGCAATCGGCCGGCAGCGATCCCGCGTATCTCGACGCGCTGCACGCGTATCTCGCGCTCGCGCCGGACGACACCGAATTCCGCGACCGCGCCGCCGGCCTCGATCGGCAGCGCGACGCGCGGCGCCGGCTCGAACGCGATCCCGACTACATCGCGCAACAGCGCGGGCTGCAGGCACTCGCGCGCGGCGATCTGGCCGCCGCCGATCCGCTGCTCGCGCGCGCCGCGCGGGCGCGGGCGGACGACGCCGATGCGCTGGGCGGGCTCGGCCTGCTGCGGCTGCGCGAGGGGCGGCACGACGAAGCGCGCGTGCTGTTCGCGCGGGCCGCGACGCGTGCGACCGACCAGCGCGGCAAATGGCAAAGCCTCGCGCGTACCGCGCAGTTCTGGGGGGTGCTCGCCCAAGGCCGTGAAGCGGCCAGTGCGGGGCGCCCGAAGGAGGCCGAGCGCGCCGCGCGGGCGGCGCTCGCGATGCAGCCGGACAACCCGGACGCGAAGTTGCAGCTCGCCGATGCGCTGCTCGCGCAGCGCGACTGGGCGCAGGCGGAGCCGTTGCTGCGCGGCTTGCTGGCCGCGCGTTCGCCGAGCCTGTCGGCCGTGCGCGACACGGCCACGCTGTACGAAAACACCGGCCGCGCGGACCGGATCGGCCCGTTGCTCGACGCGCTCCAAGGGCGCGTGACGGGCGCCGACGATCGCCGCGCGCTCGACGGCCTGCGCGGCGACCTGCTCGCGAACGAGGCGCGCGCGCTGGCCGACAAGGGCGCACGCGGGCCGGCCGCGCAGCGCTACGAGGCGGCCGTGCGCGCGGCGCCCGACGCGCCGTGGACGCGCTTCGCGCTCGCGCGCCTCTATCGCGACATGGGGCTGCCGCAGCTCGGCCGCACGGTGATGGACGACGGGCTCGCGCAGCGCGATACGCCCGAGATGCGCTACGCGAACGCGCTGTACCGCAACTCGCTCGACGATGTCGCGGGCGCTCAAGCCGTGTTGGCGCCGGTCGACGACGCGCACCGTTCGGACGGGATGCGCGCACTGGCGCGCAAGCTCGATGCCGAAAGCGCGCTGGCCGACGCACGCAGCGCGCATGCACGCGGCGACCGCGCGGCATTTGCCGCCACGCTCGCGCACGCGCAGGCGAGCGCACCGGACGATCCCGACATGCTCGCCGCGATCGGCGCGCAGTGGATCGACGCGGGCGAACCCGAGCGCGGCCTCGCGCCGCTGCGCGACTGGATCGCCGCGCATCCGCGCGAAGCCGACGCGGACGTGCGGCTGCGCTACGGCGACCTGCTCGGCCGCGCGGGGCGCGACGACGCACTCGCCGCGTGGCTCGACACGCTGCGCCGCGACTCGTCGCTGACGCCCGCGCAGACCGCGCGGCTCGAGGATCAGTCGCTGCGGCTCGTGCTGCGGCAGACCGACGACGCGATCGCGCGACAGGACTACGCACAGGCGCGCACGCTGCTCGACCGCGCGAGCCCGGCCGGCCGGGCGGACAAGCGTTACGCGCTCGAACTCGCCGATCTCGAACGCGCGCAGGGCCATTACGATGCCGCGCGCGATGCGCTCGCGCCGGTCGTGGCGCGCACGCCGGACGATGCCGATGTGCAGCTCGCGCTCGCCAGAATCGACGAGGACAGCGGCAACCGTGCCGCCGCACGCGCGCGCGTGCAGGCCGTGCTGGCGCGCACGCCGGACGACGACGTCGACACGCAACTGTCGGCCGTGCGCCGCCTGAACGCGCTGCGCCGCCCGGACGAAGCCGCGCAGGTCACCGACCGGCTGCAGGCCGCGTATCCGGCGCGCGCCGACGTGACGGTCGCGGCCGGACGCGTGGCCGAGGCGCAGGGGCGCTATGACGACGCGGCGTCGCTGTACCGGCTGTCGCAGTCGCAGGAGCGCGCGACGGGCGTGAGCCCGGGCCGCGACGGGTTGACGCCCGCGCAGGCCGCGTTCGCGGATCTGCAGCAGCGGCGCAATCCCGAGATCGAGACCGGCTGGATACCCGCGTACAAATCGGGCGACGAAGGCATCTCGTCGTATCGCGCGCAGCAGGTGCCGATCTATATGCAGATGCCGGTCCGTTACGACGGGCACGTGTTCGCGCAGATCGACACCGTGCATCTCGACCCGGGCACGCTCGACACGAGCAATCCGGACGCCTATTCGCTGAAGACGTTCGGCACCTACGCGGCGCTCCGCGCGCAAAACGGGTTGCCGCCGCCATTCCAGCTGAATCAGCCGGCCGCCGCGCTGCTCGCGAATCCGCCGGGTTCGCTGCACCAGTCGACGACGGGCGTCGCGCTCGGCGCCGGCTATCTGTCGGACGCGTGGCGCGTCGATCTCGGCACGTCGCCGCTCGGCTTCCCCGTGCATTACCTGGTCGGCGGCGTGCGCTATCGCTTCGACGCGGGCCCCGCGAGCTTCTCGGTGAATGCGTCGCGAAGGCCGGAAACGAGCAGCGTGCTGTCGTACGCGGGGATGCGCGACCCGTGGACCGGCGCGGTGTGGGGCGGCGTGCGCCGCGACGGCGTGAACCTGCGTGCGTCGGTCGACGTCGGCCGCACGAACCTGTTCGCGGAGCTCGGCGCGGGCGTGCTGTCCGGCCGCAACGTCGAACGCAACGCGGAAGTCACGCTGCGCACCGGCTTCACGGTGCCCGTGTACGAGCGCGCGACGATGAAGCTCAGCACGGGGCTCGTCGGCAATGCGTGGCACTACGCGCAGAACCTGCGTTACTACACGTACGGGCAGGGCGGCTACTACAGCCCGCAGCGCTACCTGTCGCTCGGCGTGCCGATCGAATGGGCGGGGCGGCGCGATGCGCTGTCGTGGGACCTGACCGTTACCGGCGGGATCTCGAACAGCTACGAAAAGGATTCGCTGTATTACCCGACGTTCTCGGACCAGCGCGCCGCGCAGGTGGCGGCCGGGTTCGTCTATGCGGGCAGCTCGACGCGCGGCGTGTCGTTTTCTTACGGCGTGAACGGCATCGTCGAGTATCGCGTGAACCCGCACCTGAGCGTCGGCGCGCAGTTGCACATCGACCGGTCGCACGACTATGCGCCGAGCTCGGCGCTCGTGTACCTGCGCTATGCGTTCGATGCGCGCGCGCCGCGCAGCTGGCTCGTCACGCCGACGCCGGTGCGGCTTTATTCGGATTACTAGGGACTAGGGGAACGCCGTGACTACGGAATTCGATGCCATCCGCCTCGCGCCCGGCGCCACCAGCCTGGTCGATCGCCTGCGCGCGTCGTTGCGCATGGGGCTGGCGGGCGGCCGCGCCGGCGCGTTGAGCCGGCTCGCGATCGACGGCCTGCCCGATACCTGGACGCAACTGGAAGCCGGCGGCCTGTATGCGATCTACGCGGCCGCCGGCACGCCGGGCTGCGATGCGCTCGTGTGGGAAAGCGCGCGCCAGGCGCGCACGCGCGACGTCACGGTCGTGCTGGCGCGCGATCCGGCGCGCGTCGCCGCGCAGATGGCCTCGCTCGGCTTCGCGGGCGGCGCGCAGCCGGCCGGCTGGCCGCGCAACCTGAACGTATTGGCGATGCCGCCGGCGGCCGGGCCGGCCGACGACGGTGTGGATGCCGGTGCGGCCGGCGGCACGCCGCGTCGCGCGGCACCGGGCCCGTTCGCGCGGCTGACCGGCGGCTTGCGCGCGATGAAGCGCTACGGGCTGCATGCCCGTTCGCTGTATTTCGTCGAAGGCGCGCAGCGCTGGTTCAGCTGGGACGATCCGGTCGCGCTCGCGGACGAAGCGCACGCGCTGGCCGACTGGTGCCGCACGCGCCGGATCGCGCTCGTGCTGCTGCTCGACCCCGAAGCGACCCGCGCGGGCGGCGACGCGCGCGCCGACGATGCGCCGCTCGTGCGCGATGCCGATCGCACGCCGCGTAGCGGCTTTCACGGCATCTGCTCGGGCGTCGCGCAGTTGCAGCGCACGCATGGCGAGCTGCTGTGGATCGTCGATTTCTGGCGCGCGGGCGACACGCTCGCGGCCGGCGAGGTGCGGCCGCTGCGCTTCGCGCCGAGCGGCCGGCTGTCGGCGAGCGTCGACGGCGGCGCGACCGAACCGGCGCGCCGGATGAAGCTCGCGAGTGACGAGGATCGCGTGGTGGTCAGCCGCGCGGTGGTCGACGGCGCGAGCCGCGTGCCGGACGGCTGGGAGATCGTCGACGACAATGCGGCCGTCGTCGCCGCGTGCGCGAGCGCGCAGGCCGCGACCGCGGTACTCGTGTTCCGCTCGCATGCGCAACTCGAAGCGCTGTGCGCGGACGTGCACGCGCTGCGCCGGCAGTGCGGCGGCGCGCTGAAGATCGCGGTCGTCGAGCGCGGCGAGGTGCTGCGCCACCAGTTCGAGGTGCTCGTGCTGAGCGTCGGCGCGAACCGGGTCGTCGCGCGCGACTTGCCCGTCTCGCGGATGCAGGCCGCCGTGCATGCGCTGCGCGGCCAGCTCTACGCGCGGCCCGTCGCGGCCGACTATCGCGCGGCGCTCGCGGCCGCGCTCGGCGATTCGGTGCTCGGCTATCTGCCGGTCGGCGCGTTCTGCCAGCGGATTCGCGCGGTGCTCGATCGCGGCGCGGTGCTCGCGCTGCCGCATACGCTCGCGAAGCTCACGCTGTTGCCGGGCGTGTCGCACGTCGATGCGTTGCGGCACTGCCGGCCGCGTCGCGCGGGCGACGTCGTGACGGCCGATGCGGCGCACCTGTTCGTGTTCCTGTTCGCGTGCGAGCCGGTCGACGCCGACGATGCGCTCGCGCGGATTTTCGACGTGCCGGTCGATACGCTGTCCGACCGCGTCGTGTGCCTCGGGCAGGGCAGCATCGATACCGAGCTCGAGACGCTGAAGGCCGCGAACCGGCGCGCGCCGATCGCCGACTACAGCGACCTGTTCGCGGCGCCGCAGCCGGCGGGCGCCGCGCGCGCATCGACCGCGCCCGCCGAGCCCGGTGCGGCGTTGCCCGACGCGAGCGAGGTGAGCGCCGCGATCGACGCGATCGATACCCTGGTCGTGCTCGACGCGATGGGCGTGCCGCAGCAGGCCACGCCCGCCGCCGTCGAGGCCGGCGTCGCGTCGACGCCGGACCCCGTCATTCCCGCCGCGCGTGCGCGCGGCGCCGTCCGCAGCGCGATGCCGCTGCGCAAGCAGGAGGACGCATGATCGCCGAACTCGTCATCGGCTTCATCGTCGGTATCGTGATCGCGGTGCCGGTATGGATCGTCGCGCAGCACCTCGGCGTCGGCCGCGGCTTCCACGCGCCGCGCGGCATCGACCGCCGCGACGCGGTGCCGTGCGCACTCGTGCCGGTCGCGCTGCGCGGCCGCCTGCTGCCGGGCGCCGGCAACGAAGGCGGCGAACTCAACGAGCGCGACAGCAAGGCGCCACGATGAAAACGATCGCCCTCACCTCGACGACGGGCGGCGCGGGCCGCACGACGCTCGCCGCCGCGCTCGCGGTACTGCTCGCGCGCCGCGGCCGGCCGGTCGTCGCCGTCGAATTCGATGCACAGAACCTGATGGGCGCGACGCTCGGCGTCGATACGCTGGCCGAACACGGTCTCGCGCACAGCCTGCTGGGCGGCGCCGAACCGTGGCACGCGCACACGTGGCGCAACGCAGACGGCGTGCTGTTCGTGCCGTACGGGCAAGTCGATGCGGCGGAGGCCGCCGCGTGCGATGCGCGGCTCGTGGCCGATCCGGCGTGGCTGCCGCGCGCGCTCGACGAGATCGCGCTGCCGGCCGATGGCGTCGTGCTGGTCGACACCGCCCGTTATCCGTCGCCGCAGGCCGCGCAGGCGATCCGTTGCGCGGACCTGACGCTCGTCGTCGTGCCGCCGGAGCCGGTCGCGTGCGCGACGACGGCCGCGCGGCTCGGCGCGTTGCGGGCCGGCCGCGGCGAACTGCAGATCGTCGTGAACCGGCTGAACCCGGCGCGCGACATGCAGCGCGACGCGCTGGCGATGCTGCGTGCGGTCGCGGGGCCGGCGTCGATGCTCGAGCAGCGCATCCACGTCGACGCGGCCGTGCCCGAGGCGCTCGCGCGCGGCAGCTGGATCTTCGACGACGCGCCGTATTCGCAGGCGTCGCACGACCTGAACGGCGTCGCGAACTGGGTCGACACGTGGCTCGCGGCGGCCGTCGCGGGCCATACCGGAGCGGGGCGATGAAGGCCGCGTTCGGCGCGCGACTGCGTGCGTTCGGCCGGCGCGTGGCCGACTGGTGCGCGCGCGGCATCGGGCTGCCGGCGGAACGCACGCGGGTGGACTGGCTCGTGCGGCTGTTTTTCCACGCGCCGCCGCCTGGCCGGCCCGATCACGTACGCCGCTGGGTGCGTGTCGCGTTCCTGCGGCTCGCGCACGACTGGGGCGTGCTGCAGCCGCTCAGCGTGCGCGAATGGCTGTGGCGCGCGATCGTGCGCGCGCCGCGCGTGGCCGACGGCCGTCCCGCGCGCGATCCGCTCGCGTGGTTCGACACGTTCGTGGTGCCCGTCTACGTGGCCGGGCGCGCGCTCGGCCGGCGCATCAACGCGATGCTCGAGCGTCTGCCGTGGGCGCGCTGGGGCGGCTGGCTCGATGCGCGCGCGAACGGCGTCGGCCGGCGCCGCTGGCTCGCGCCGCTGCTGCTGGTGGCCGGCGCGGTGCTGTGGGCCGCGGCCGGGATGTCGCCGCTGATGCCCGGCGCGCAGTTCGCGTTCTTCGCGATCGTCGCGGTGCTCGCGCTCGCGCTGCGCCGCCTGCCGGGCCATTTGCCGACCCTTGCGCTCGCGTCGCTCGCGCTGCTCGCGGCGGTGCGCTACGTGTGGTGGCGCACGACCCAGACGCTCGACTTCCGCAGCCCGGTCGAAGCCGTCGCCGGTTACCTGCTGTATGGCGCCGAAGCCTATACGTGGATGATCCTGCTGCTCGGCTTCGTGCAGACCGCGTGGCCGCTCGACCGGCCGATCGTGCCGCTGCCCGACGATCCGGACAACTGGCCGACCGTCGACGTCTATATCCCGACCTACAACGAGCCGCTGTCGGTCGTGAAGCCGACCGTGTTCGCCGCGCAGAGCATCGACTGGCCGAGCGCGAAACTGCGCGTATACCTGCTCGACGACGGCCGCCGTCCGGAATTCGCGGCATTCGCGGCCGAGGCCGGCATCGATTACCTGACGCGCGACGACAACCTTCACGCGAAGGCCGGCAACATCAACCGCGCACTGCCGAAGACGCGCGGCGAGTACATCGCGATCTTCGACTGCGATCACGTGCCGACGCGCTCGTTCCTGCAGACGACGATGGGCGTGTTCCTGCGCGACCCGAAGTGCGCGCTCGTGCAGACGCCGCACCATTTCTTCTCGCCCGATCCGTTCGAGCGCAACCTCGGCACGTTCCGCGAGATCCCGAACGAAGGCAACCTGTTCTACGGCCTCGTGCAGTCCGGCAACGACCTGTGGAACGCGACGTTCTTCTGCGGCTCGTGCGCGGTGCTCAAGCGCAGCGCGCTGGAGGAGGTCGGCGGCGTCGCGGTCGAGACCGTGACCGAGGATGCGCATACGGCGCTCAAGCTGCACCGGCGCGGCTATACGTCGGCGTACCTGCCGACCGTGCAGGCGGCCGGCCTCGCGACCGAAAGCCTCGCGGGCCACGTGAAGCAGCGCACGCGCTGGGCGCGCGGGATGGCGCAGATCTTCCGCATCGACAACCCGTTCCTCGGGCGCGGGCTCGGCCTGATCCAGCGGATCTGCTACGGCAACGCGATGCTGCATTTCTTCTACGGGATTCCGCGGCTGGTGTTCCTGACGATCCCGCTCGCGTACCTGTTCTTCCACCTGTACTTCATCAACGCGTCGTCGCTGGCGCTCGCCAGCTACGTGATCCCGTATCTCGTGCTTGCGAACATCGCGAACTCGCGGATGCAGGGCCGCTACCGGCATTCGTTCTGGGCCGAGGTCTACGAATCGGTGCTCGCGTGGTACATCGCGCTGCCGACCACCGTCGCGTTCTTCAGCCCGAAGCACGGCAAGTTCAACGTGACCGACAAGGGCGGCAAGATCGACGAAGGCTACGTCGACTGGTCGACGTCGAAGCCGTATCTCGTGCTGTTCGCGCTGAACGTGCTCGCGATCGCCGCCGGCCTGTGGCGGCTCGTGGCCGACCAGGGCGACGAGGCGTCGACGATCCTGATCACGCTCGGCTGGACCGTGTACAACCTCGCGATGCTCGGCGCGGCGCTGGCCGTCGCGCGCGAGACCAGGCAGGTGCGCGTCACGCACCGGATCGCGATGCGCGTGCCGGCGATGCTGCTGCTCGCCGACGGCTCGACCGCCGCGTGCTTCACGAGCGACTACTCGACCGGCGGCCTCGGGCTCGAAGCGGTGCCCGGGCTGCCGCTCGCCGTCGGCGACACGCTGACGGTGTGCGTGACGCGCGGCGACCGCGCGTTCCCGTTCCCGGTGCGCGTGACGCGCGTGACGTCGACCCATGTCGGCGTGAGCTTCGACGAACTGACGCTCGAACAGGAACGCCAGCTCGTGCAATGCACGTTCGGCCGCGCCGATGCGTGGCTCGACTGGCATGAAGGCGCGCGGCCCGACACGCCGCTCGGCGGGCTCAAGGAAGTGCTGCGGATCGGGCTGGACGGTTACGTACGAATGTGGAAGGGTGCGGCGCGCGGCGTGCAGACGATGCTCGCGCCGAAGCTCGATCGCGCGCGCGACTGACGCGGCGCGCATCATGGAGTGGGTTAGATGACGTTCTGGAATCTGTATTTCATCCTGAAGTTCGCGCTGTTCGCGACCGGGCACCTGCAGCCGTTCTGGCTCGCGAACCTCGCATTCGCGGTGGCGCTGGCGGCGAGCGCGCCGCTGCGCGCGCGTGCGTGGCGCATCGTCCGGCAGGTCGTGGCGATCGCGATCGCGGTGCCGCTGCTCGCGCGCGAGCTGCATGCGCCGCCGCTCGCTCGTCTCGCGGAGGCCGCGCGCGAAGTCAGCACGTTCCGCCTCGACTACTGGATGGAACTGCTGCCGCGTCTGTTGCCGCCGGTGCTGGCGCTGACGATCGTCGGCGTGCTGATCGTCTATTTCATCGTCAATCGCTGGCTGCGCGTCGCGACGTTCGTGCTGGCCGTGCTGATCGTGATGCCGCTGTGGCAGGCCGGCAGCGGGCTGATGGCGCGCGTCGTCGCGCCGGCCCAGCCGCAGGCGAACGTGGCGGGCGCCACGCGCGTCGACCAGCCCGAGGACCACAACGCGGCGCTCGCGACGTTCCGCGCGCAGGAGTCGCAGCGGCAGGTCGCGTTCGGCCATCTCGGCAGCGATCCGGCCGCGCAGTTCGACGTGATCGTGTTGCACATCTGCTCGCTGTCGTGGGACGACCTCGATGCGGCGAAGGTGCGCAACCACCCGATGCTGAGCCACTTCGACTACCTGTTCACGAACTTCAGCACGGCCGCGAGCTACAGCGGCCCGGCGGCGATCCGCGTGCTGCGCGCGAGCTGCGGGCAGGAGGCGCATGCGGACCTGTACAAGAGCGCGCCGCCGCAGTGCCACCTGTTCTCGCAACTGGCGGGCGCCGGCTACACCGTGCAGTCGCTGCTGAACCACGACGGCCATTTCGACAACTTCCTGCAGGTGATCCACGACAACATCGGCGTGGCCGATGCGCCGATGATCTCGAACGCGGCCGCGCCCGTCGCGATGCACGCGTTCGACGGCTCGGCGATCAAGGACGACTACGCGACGCTCGCGAACTGGTACGCGCAGCGTGCGGCGGTGCCGGGGCCGGTCGCGCTGTACTACAACACGATCAGCCTGCACGACGGCAACCGCGTCGTCGGCAGCGCGCTGACGAGCATCGACTCGTATCCGCAGCGCGCGACGAAAATGATGACCGATTTCGATCGTCTCGCCGACCTGATCGCGCAATCGGGCCGCCGCGCGGTGATCGTGTTCGTGCCCGAGCACGGCGCCGCGTTGCGCGGCGACAAGAACCAGGTCGCGGGCCTGCGCGAGATTCCGACGCCGCGCATCGTGCACGGGCCGGTCGGCGTGCGGCTCGTCGGCTTCGCCGGCAACCACGGCGCGACGACCGTGATCGAGCAGCCGACCAGCTTCCTCGCGCTCGCGCAGTTGCTGTCGAACCTCGTGTCGAACAGCCCGTTCAAGCCGGGCGCGACGCTCGCGCAATACGCGGCCGATTTGCCGCGCACGCGGATGATCGGCGAGAACGAGGGCACGGTGACGATGCAGACGGCCGCAGGTTACGCGGTGAAAACTCCGGATGGCGTATGGATCGACGAACAGTAACGATCGCCGGCGAAGGCGACGACGAGCGCCTGTCGCAACCGAACGACGTGATCGGCCTCGCGCGGCATCTGCCCGCGCTCGATCCCGAACGCTATGTAGACGAACAGGCGCGCCGCGCGTTCGATGCGTCGCTCGATCGCTGGCCGACGCTCGCGAAGCTGATGGGACTGAAGCGGTAAACGCACGACGGCCGGCGTGGCGGCCGGCCGTCGTCGGTGGGGCGGGGCGCGCCGCTTACTGCGTTCGGCGTTCCGGCTGGCGCGTCCATTCGCCTTCTTCGCCCTGCACCTTGCCGAACGTCTGATCGGCCCATGCGGCACGCGCCGCGTCGATCTTCGCGCGTTCGCTCGACACGAAATTCCATTCGATGAACCGCTCGCCCGGCAGGTGGGCGCCGCCGAGCAGCATCGCGCGTGCGCCGTGCGCGCTCGCGAGCGCGACGGTCGCGCCCGGTTCGAGCACGGCCATCGTCGCCGGGGCGAGCGGCGTGCCGTCGACGGTGAGGTCGCCGTCGACGAGATATACGCCGCGTTCGTCGTGCTCCGCATCGAGCGCGAGCTGCCCGCCCGACGCGAATTCCGCAACCGCATAAAGCGTGGGCGAGAACACGGCGACCGGCGACGCGAGTCCGAACGCGGTGCCCGCGATCACGCGCACGGTCGCGCCGTCGCGCGTGAACGACGGCAGCGTGTCGGCCGCGTGGTGGACGAACGCGGGCGCGGTGTCTTCATGCTCGACCGGCAGCGCGACCCAGGTCTGGATGCCGTGTACCGGCTGCTCGCGCGGCCGATCCTCGTCGGGCGAGCGCTCCGAATGCACGATGCCGCGGCCGGCCGTCATCCAGTTCACGTCGCCCGGCACGATCTTCTGCCGGAAGCCGAGGCTGTCGTGATGCATCAGCGAGCCGTCGAACAGGTAGGTGACGGTCGCGAGCCCGATGTGCGGATGCGGCAGCACGTCGATGCCGCGGCCGGCCGGCAGCACCGCGGGCCCCATTTCGTCGAAGAAGATGAACGGGCCGACGAGGCGCGCGGCGCGCGCGGGCAGCACGCGGCGCACGACGAGGTTGCCGATGTCGCTTTCGCGCGGCGTGAGCAGGGTCTTGATCGAGGCGGACATGACGGGAATCTCGTGACGGTGGCGGGCAGCGATCAGGCGATCGCCGTGTCGATCGCGATCGGATGCGTGAGGATCTTGTGGACCGGGCACGCGTTCGCGATCTGCAGCAGGCGTTCGCGCTGCTCGTCGGTCAGGTCGCCGTCGAGCGTGATGCGGCGCACGATCGTGCTGCCTGCGCTGCCCGATTCGTGCGCGAGCTTCACGTGCACTTCGGCGAGCGGCCAGCCCTTTCGTTGCGCATACATCTTCAGCGTGATCGCGGTGCAGGCACCGAGGCTCGACAGCAGCAGCGCGACGGGCGTCGGCGCCGCATCGCCGCCGCCGAGCGACGCGGGTTCGTCGGCGCGCCACTGATGGACGCCGTCGGTGAAGTGGACGAGGTAATCGACC
This sequence comes from Burkholderia sp. IO2, assembly GCF_029522185.1. NCBI lineage: Bacteria > Pseudomonadati > Pseudomonadota > Betaproteobacteria > Burkholderiales > Burkholderiaceae > Burkholderia > Burkholderia sp. IO2. The sequence goes on from NZ_JAKWFH010000032.1 coordinate 13,721, forward strand.
GAGCCGATGCTCGCTTCGACGGACAGTTCGCTCATTGCGGTTCCAGGTGGGAAAGGGGACGGGCCGGGCAGGCCGGACGTTACGGTTCGAGCAGGCGCTGCAGCCGCAGCTCCTCGAAATCGAGTTCCGATTCTATGCGGTGCAGTACCGCGTCGTCGACCTTGCCGTCGCGATGCAGGTCGAGCAGCGCGCGGCGCGATATGCCGACGAGCTCGAGTTCGACGCGCAGCATGCGGGCGCGCACGCCGGCCGGTTCGGCGCCTTGCCGGTGCGCGCGTTCGTTGAACGTGACGCGGTTGCGGTATTCGGCGAGCAGGCGGTCGAGCGACGGCTGCTCGAGCGCCGAGCCGTGCTGCCCGAGCGTATCGAGTGCGGCGAGCGCCGCGCCGAACGTGTGCGCGCGCACCGCATGTTCGGACATCGTGTGGCGCGCGGCCGGGCGCAGCTTCAGCACGCGAATGAGCGGCGCGAGCGTGCCGCCCTGCACGACGAGCGTTGCGATGATCAGCAGGAAGGTACTGAACAGGATCAGGTCGCGGCCGGGGAAGTTGGCCGGCAGCGCGATCGCGGCCGCGAGGCTCACGACGCCGCGCATGCCCGACCAGCCGAGCACGACGGCTTCGCGCCACGACCACGGCGTGTGGCCCGCGCGCCGCGCACGCAGGCGGCCCGGCAGCCACATCGCGACGAACACCCACACGACGCGCGCACCGATCGCGGCGGCCGTCGCCGGCAGCGCGACCCGCAGGCCGGCCATCAGCACCGCGCCTTCGTGGTTCACGCGTGCGAGGATCGCATGCAGCGCGAGGCCGATCAGGATGAACACGAGCGCGTCGAGCACGAACACGATCGCCTCCCACGTCGCCTTCGCCTTGATCCGCATGTCGGCGTTGAACACCCGATGCTGGCGCACGCCGAGCACGAGCCCGCAGGTGACGACCGACAGCACGCCCGAGCCGTCGACGGCTTCCGCGATCCCGTAGCTGCCCCATGCCATCGCGAACGTCACGACGATGCCGAGCATCGGATCGCGCAGGCGCGGCAGCACCCAGCACATCGCGTGGCCGCACGCGAGGCCGACCGCGATGCCGATCAGCGTGAGCGAGAAGAACAGGCCGGTGGCACTGGCCGCCGTGATCGACACGGCGAGCGCGGCCGACACGGCCATCTGGTACAGCAGCAGGCCCGACGCATCGTTGACGAGACTTTCGCCCTCGAGCACCGCGACGAGCCGCGCGGGCAGCGGGTGGCGTTGCAGGATTGCCTTCGCGGCGACCGCGTCGGGCGGCGACACGATCGCGCCGAGCGTGAAGCACGCGGCCCACGGCAGCGCGGGATTCGCCGCATGCACGGCGAGCGCGACCGCGACGGTCGTGAACGCCACGGCGCCGAGCGCGAGCGACGCGATCGACGCGAGTTCCTGCCGGAATTCCTTCCACGCGGTGTAGAACCCGCTCGACATCAACAGCGGCGGCAGCACGGCCGCGAGCAGCAGTGCCGGGTCCATGTCGGGCACGCGCTTGCCCGCGACGGCGACCACGCAGCCGCCGAGCAGCAGCACGACGGCCGGCGGAATCGAAATCCGCTCGGCGAGCCAGGTGAGGGCGCCCGCGCCGCAGATCAACAGCAGCAGGTAATGGAACAGCTCGACGTTGGTCATGCGCGGCCGGCGGCGATGGGGTGGATCACGAAGGCTTGCGGTCGTTCGCGGCGCCGCCCGGCAGCGCGCCGAACATGTGCTGGCTGCACTGTGCGTCGCGCCATGCGGTGTTCAGCCGATGGCCGGACAACATCCGGCGCGCGACGGGCAGGATCTGTTCGCCGGCCAGCATGCCGAGCAGGCCGGTGAGCGCGATGAGCGGCGGCGCCGGCGAATTCACGCCGAGTGCGCCGTAGATGACGCCCGCGAGGAGGCCGGCGATCAGCGACAGGAAATACGGTTTCATGGTGAGCTTCCGTGAGGGCCGACGGGCGGCGCGGTGCATGCCGTCAAGAACTTGAAAGCGTAGCGGGTTTGCGTGAAGAAAAAAAGGGCGGGCAGCCCCGAACGGGCATTCGTTCAGGAATCGGATCGATTCCATTTCTTGGGTGTTCGCGCCGTGCGTTTGCGGCTTAAATATTTCGGCCCGGATGACGATCCGGCGTCGACGCACACCAGGCTCCTCCCGTTTTCACGGTCGAGGCAGGCCCCCCTTTTTCCGTTCACAGGACCTCATTCGCCATGAGCAACCCGAAGCTTGAAGTACTGACACCGCACAACAGCCAGCTGATCTTCATCGACCAGCAGCCGCAGATGGCGTTCGGCGTGCAGTCGATCGATCGCCAGACGCTGAAGAACAACGTCGTCGGGCTCGCGAAGGCCGCGAAGGTCTTCGACATCCCGACCACGATCACGACGGTCGAAAGCGACAGCTTCTCGGGCCACACCTATCCCGAGCTGCTCGACGTGTTCCCGAACCAGAAGACGCTCGAACGGACGTCGATGAATTCGTGGGACGACCAGAAGGTGCGCGACGCGCTCGCCGCGAACGGTCGCAAGAAGGTGATCGTGTCGGGGCTGTGGACCGAGGTCTGCAATACGACGTTCGCGCTGTGCGCGATGCTCGAGGGCGACTACGAGATCTACATGGTCGCCGACGCGTCGGGCGGCACGTCGCAGGCCGCGCACGATTTCGCGATGCAGCGCATGGTGCAGGCCGGCGTGGTGCCGGTCACGTGGCAGCAGGTCCTGCTCGAGTGGCAGCGCGACTGGGCGCGCCGCGACACGTACGACGCCGTGATGGCGATCGCGAAGGAGCACTCGGGCGCATACGGGATGGGCGTCGACTACGCGTACACGATGGTCCACAAGGCGCCGCAGCGCACCGCGACGCCGCACGAGTCGATTCCGGCCGTGCCCGCGAAGTAACGGGCCGGCGGCCGCGCTCGCCGCGCCGGAGGCGGCGAGCGCCTGCCACCGCTCATCACGCGTTCAGGCGGCGGGCAGCGCCCACGGCGCGTGCGCGAAGCGTTCCGCGAGGAAGTCGAGCAGCACCGTCACGCGCGCGGCGCGCAGCATGCCGGGCGGCGTGACGAGGTTCACGTTGATGTCCGCGATCTTCCAGTCGCTCATCACTTCCTCGAGCTCGCCGCGCTGCATCGCGTCCCACACGAGGAACTCGGGCTGCAGCGCCAGGCCGTGACCGCCGACGAGCGCGGGGAGGATCACGTCCGCGTTGTTGGTGCGGATGCGCCCGTGGACGGACACGCCGACTTCGTCGCCCGACGCCGGATGGCGGAAGCGCCAGTGCTCGGGGGTCGGCAAGTTGGTGTACGTGAGGCACACGTGCTGTTCGATGTCGCGCGGATGCGTGGGGCGGCCGCGCCGGTCGAGATACGCGGGCGATGCGACGAGCGGCCGGCGCACCGCGCAGAGGCGGCGCGAACGCAGCGTCGAATCGTTCAGCTCGGCGATGCGGATCGCGACGTCGAAGCCGCCCGACACGATGTCGACGATGTGATCGGTGAGCACGAGATCGATGTCGACGCGCGGATAGCGTTCGAGAAACGCGGGCAGCACCGGCGACAGATGGCGCAGCCCGAACGACATCGGCGCATTCACGCGCACGAGGCCGTGCGGCTCGAGCGCCTGCGCGGACGCTTCGTTCTCGATCAGCTCCGCATCGGCGAGCAGGCGGATCGCGCGGTCGCGCAGCAGTTCGCCGGTCGGCGTGAGCGACAGCTTGCGCGACGTGCGGTACAGCAGCATCGCGCCGAGGCGTTTTTCGAGGCGCGCGATCGCCTTCGACACGGTGGGTTGCGATACGCCGAGCAGGTCGGCGGCTTTCGCGAACGAACCGGTCTCCGCGACGCGCGCAAAGATGGCCCAGGCTTCGAGATCAGGAAGGTGTTGCATGGTCGGCGTGAATGGCAGGGAAGCGAAACGGATGCGATGCGCCGCGCAGGCGGCCTCGCGATGCCGGTGATTCTAATCCGGCCGGGAGAAAAAACGTTATGGAATCTTATCTAATTTCATTGGGCGCCGGCGTGCTGATCGGCGTCGTGTACAGCGTGATCAGGGTGCGCTCGCCGGCACCGCCGCTGATCGCGCTGGTGGGCCTCGCCGGCATGCTGGCCGGCGCGCAGGCCATCGCGCCGGTTCGTCACTGGCTCGGCTTCTGACCGCATCGAGGACATTTCATGAGCGCAACCGATACCCAACCCGATCTGATCCTGCACAACGGGCGCATCACGACGCTCGATCGTGCGAACCCGGTCGCGACCGCCGTCGCGATCAAGGACGGCCGCTTCGTCGCGGTCGGCGGCAATGCGGAGATCGTGCCGCTCGCGGGCCGTGCGACGAAGGTCGTCGACCTCGACGGCCGCACCGTGCTGCCGGGCCTGATCGACAACCATACGCACGTGATTCGCGGCGGCCTGAATTACAACCTGGAGCTGCGCTGGGACGGCGTGCGGTCGCTCGCGGTCGCGATGGAGATGCTCAAGCGCCAGGTCGCGATCACGCCCGCGCCGCAGTGGGTGCGTGTGGTCGGCGGCTTCACCGAGCACCAGTTCGCCGAGAAGCGGCTGCCGACGATCGCCGAACTCAATGCAGTCGCACCCGACACGCCGGTGTTCATCCTGCACCTGTACGACCGCGCGCTGCTGAACGCGGCCGCGCTGCGGGTGGTCGGCTACACGAAGGACACGCCGGAGCCGCCGGGCGGCACGATCCTGCGCGACGACGCGGGCAACCCCACCGGCCTGCTGCTCGCGAACCCGAACGCGACGATCCTCTACGCGACACTCGCGAAAGGCCCGAAGCTGCCGTTCGAGTATCAGTACAACTCGACGCGCCACTTCATGCGCGAGCTGAACCGGCTGGGCGTGACGGGCGTGATCGACGCGGGCGGCGGTTCGCAGAATTATCCCGATGACTACGAAGTGATCCGCAAGCTGCACGACACGGGCGAGATGACGGTGCGGATCGCGTACAACCTGTTCACGCAGAAGCCGAATGCCGAGAAGGAAGACTTCGTGAACTGGACCAGGAGCGTCACGTATCACGACGGCACCGACTATTTCCGTCACAACGGCGCGGGCGAGATGCTGGTGTTTTCCGCGGCCGACTTCGAAGACTTCCGCGTCGCGCGCCCGGACCTGCCCGCGCAGATGGAAGACGATCTCGAAGGCGTCGTGCGCGTGCTCGCGCAGAACCGCTGGCCCTGGCGCATGCACGCAACCTACGACGAAACGATCAGCCGCGCGCTCGACGTGTTCGAGAAGGTCAACGAAGACATCCCGCTCGAAGGGCTGAACTGGTTCTTCGATCACGCGGAAACGATCTCCGAGCAATCGATGGACCGGATCGCCGCGCTCGGCGGCGGTATCGCGGTGCAGCACCGGATGGCGTACCAGGGCGAATACTTCGTGGAACGTTACGGCGCGCGCGCCGCCGAGGCGACGCCGCCCGTCGCGAAGATGCTCGACAAGGGGCTGAAGGTGTCGGCCGGCACCGACGCGACGCGTGTCGCGTCGTACAACCCGTGGGTGTCGCTCGCGTGGCTCGTGACGGGCAAGACGGTCGGTGGCCTCAGAATGTATCCGCAGCGCAACCTGCTCGATCGCGAAACCGCGCTGCGGATGTGGACCGAATACGTGACGTGGTTCTCGAACGAAGAGGGCAAGAAAGGGCGCATCGCGGTCGGGCAACTGGCCGACCTGATGGTCCCCGATCGCGATTTCTTCACCTGCGCGGAGGACGATATCGTCGGCACGAGCGCGTTGCTGACGGTGGTCGGCGGCAAGATCGTGTGGGGCGCGGGGCCGTTCGCGTCGCACGACGCGCCGATTCCGCCGGCGATGCCCGACTGGTCGCCGGTGCGCGAGTACGGCGGCTATGGCGGCTGGGGCGCGACGCAGCGCAACGGCGCGCCGTTGCAGCGCGCGGCAGCGGCCGCCGCGGCGTGCGGCTGTTCGAGCGCGTGCAACGTGCACGGGCATGCGCATGCGGGCGCATGGGGCCGCGCGTTGCCGACGTCGGACGCGAAGGGCTTCTGGGGTGCGTTCGGCTGTTCGTGCTGGGCGGTCTGACATGGCGGCCCCGACCCACCGCGGCGGCGCCGGCAATCCGGCGTGGGTCCGCGCGCTGCTCGCGCAGCCGGGGGTGCTGCCGCTCGCGCGGCTCGCGCTGGTGTCCGCGTATCTGATCGGCGGCGTCGCGAAGGCGCTCGACTTTCACGGCGCGGTGGCGGAGCAGGCGCATTTCGGCCTGCAGCCGGCTGCGCTGTGGGCGGCGCTGGCGATCGCGGTCGAGATCGCCGGCTCGCTGTGCGTGGTGTTCAACCGCTTCACGTGGCTCGGCGCCGGCAGCCTCGGCATGCTGACGCTGGTCGCGATGGCCGTGGCCAACGATTTCTGGAACCGGACGGGCGCCGAGCATTTCATGGCGCTCAACAGCTTTTTCGAGCATCTCGGGCTGATCGCGGCACTCGTGCTCGCGACCCGGCTCGCCGATGCACCGCACGCGGCCGATGATGGCCGCTCCAATCGATGACGATGCAACAACCAGGAAAGCCTTTCATGAAAACGATTCGTTCAGTGCTGCTCGCCGCGATGTGCGCGGGCGGCCTTGCCGGTGCGCCGGCGGCGTTCGCGAAACCGCCGGTGCCGCCGGCGGTCGCGCCGACGGTGGCGGTCGGTCCGCAGTACGACACGACCCACGTGTGCGTCGCGCCGGAAGACTTCGACCGCTTCACCGACAGCTTCGTCGCGACGTTCGGCGGCACGAAGTCGAAGCAGGGCGTGTTCCAGGTCACGCCGACGCCGAGCCAGACGATGTCGCAGCTGGTGCTGACGCCGGTCGGCACGATCTCGGTATTCGGCTTCAAGACGCCGATCCCGTATCCGTTCTGCGCGGAACGCACCGGCTATCTCGTGACCGACATGGACGTCGCGGTGAAATCCGCGCGCGAGCACGGCGCCGACGTGATCGTCGACACGTTCCCCGATCCGATCGGCCGCGACGCGATCATCGCGTGGGCGGGCGACGTGAAGATGCAGCTCTACTGGCATACCCAGGCGCCGCACTACGACGCGTTGCAGACCATCCCCGAGAATCGCGTGTACGTGTCGCCGCAGAGCGTACGCAAGTTCGTGCACGATTTCGTCAAGTTCTCGAAGGGCAAGGTGGTGTCCGACGACCTGAAGGCGCCGGGCATCGAAATCGGCCGGCCGAACGACACGTACCGCCGCATTCGCATCGAATCGGGCTTCGGCAAGATGACCGTGCTCGCGACCGATGGTCACCTGCCTTACCCGTTCGGCCGCGAGATGACCGGCTACGAAGTGGCCGATCTCGCCGCGACGCTGAAGCAGGCACAGGCCGCGGGCGTGACGGTGCTCGTGCCGGCCTTCACGTCGGACGGCCGCGACGCGGCGCTCGTGCAGTTTCCGGGCGGCTACGTCGCCGAGATCCACGCGAGCGCGGCGCGATGAAGCACGAGGATACGATCCTTGCCGCGGTGGCCGGCTTCGTCGACACGCTGAGCTTCGTCGCGCTGTTCGGGCTGTTCACCGCGCACGTCACCGGCAACTTCGTGCTGATCGGCGCGGGCATCGCGGGCTTCGGCCAGGGCGTCGTGCTGAAGCTCAGCGTGTTTCCTGCGTTCGTGTGCGGCGTGATCGCGAGCAGCCTGATCGCGCGGTCGATGGCCGCGCGGCCGGCCTGGCAGGGCACGCGCATGCTGCACGCGGTGCAGGCCGTGCTGCTGCTCGGGTTCTGCGCGGCCGGCGTGTGGGCGACGCCCGTCACGCAACCGGACAGCCTGCCGGCGCTCGTGGCCGGCATCGTCGGCACGTTCGCGATGGGCGTGCAGAATGCGCATCCGCGCGTGATCGCGCGCGCGGGCGGCGTGCCGAACACGGTGATGACGGGCAACGTGACGCAGGCGATCCTCGATGCCGTCGACATGCTGTCGCCCGGCACGGCGGACAGCGCGCGTGCGACGGCGCGGGCGCGCTTCGCGAAGATGCTGCCGGCGATCGTCGCGTTCGCGCTCGGCGCGGCATGCGGCGCGCTCGGGTTTCGCGCCGTCGGGTTTCTTGCATTGCTCGCGCCCGTCGGTGCGCTGGCGGCGCTGGCGCTGGGGGCGGCGTCGCCAGCGGCCGGCACGACCCCGCGGGAGCCCGCATGATCGAGCGTCGGCGAAGCGGGCGCCGCGGCCGCCACTTCGAGCGGGCCGCGCGCGTGTCGATCGTCGCGGGATTGATGCTCTCGGGCGCCGACGCGGCGTTCGCGGAAACGGCAGCCGCGTCGGCGTCGACGCCGACATCGAGCGCGTCATCGGCCTCGGCGCCCGCGGCCACCAGCGCATCGACGTGCCCGGCCAAGCGTCCCGCAGTCCTGTTCAACCGCTGGCAGGAAGACTGGTCGGTGCTCGCGAATCCCTGTGTGCCGCGCGCGCCGCTCGACGGGCTGAAAGCCATTGCGCTCGGCAACGATCCGTCCTCCTATCTGTCGCTCGGCGTGAACCTGCGCGAGCGGCTCGAAACCAACGACGCGCCGCTGTTCGGCATCGGCGCCGCGCAATCGGATACGTACCTGATCCAGCGCGTCGAAGTGCATGCCGATGCGCATCTCGGCCGGCACTGGCAGTTCTTCGTGCAGTTGCAGGATGCGCGCGCGTTCGGCAAGAACACGATCGCGCCGGTCGACCGCAATCCGCTCGATCTCGAACAGGCGTTCGCGACCTACACGGGCGCGCTCGGCGGCGGCACGCTGAAGTTCCGCGTCGGCCGTCAGGAGATGGCGTTCGACTTGCAGCGCTTCATCGCCGCGCGCGACGGCCCGAACGTGCGGCAGGCGTTCGATGCGGTGTGGGTCGACTACGAGTATCGGAAGTGGCGCTTCATCGCGTATGCGACGCAGCCGGTGCAGAACCGTACCGTGTCCACGTTCGACGACGTGTCGAATCGCGATCTCACGTTCAGCGGCGTGCGCTTCGAGCGGCAGTCGGTCGGGCCGGGCGATCTGTCCGGCTACTGGTCGCGCTACAACCGCGGCCACGGGCGTTTCCTCGACGCGAGCGGCCCCGAGCATCGCGACGTGTGGGACGTCCGCTACACGGGCACGCACGGCCGCTTCGACTGGGACCTCGAAACGATGCTGCAGACGGGCACGGTCGGCAACGACACGATCGCCGCATGGGCCGTCGGTTCGATCGCCGGCTACCGGCTCGACGCGCCGTGGTCGCCGCGCATCGCGCTGCAGGTCGACGCGGCGTCGGGCGACCGGCATCCGCGCGATGGCCGGATCGGCACGTTCAATCCGCTGTTTCCGAACGGCTACTACTTCACGCTCGCCGGCTACACCGGCTACTCGAACCTGATCCACGTGAAGCCGTCCGTGACGCTGAAGCCGTCGCCGAACCTGTCGCTGCTCGGCGCGCTCGGCTTCCAGTGGCGCGAGACGACCGGCGACGCCGTCTACCAGCAGGGCAATGCGGTCGTGCCGGGTACCGCGGGCAAGGGCGGGTTGTGGACGGGGATGTACGTGCAGCTGCGTGCGGACTGGACGATCGCCGCGAACCTGATCGGCGCGCTCGAGGCCGTGCATTTCCAGGTCGGCGATGCGATCCGGCAGGCGGGCGGGCACAACGCCGACTACGTCGGCGTCGAGCTGAAGTACGGCTGGTAAGGCAAGCGCGCAGTCACGCGGACCCATGAACAAGGGCGGCCAGAAGGCCGCCCTTCGTTCGTTCGGAGCCGGCATCGCCGCCGGCTCGTTCGCGGTGACCGCGATGCGATTACAGGTTCGGCGACAGCGCGAGCGCGTTCGTCAGGTCGCCCATCGGCTGGGCGCCGTTCGCCTTCAGCGCGTCGTCGCGTTGCTGCAGGCCGGCGAGGCGCGGCAGCGAGAAGCGGCGCGTGATGAAGCGCAGGATCGAACCCGTGTCGTACTGCGTGTGGTCGACGAAGCCCTTCTTCGCGAACGGCGACACGATCAGTGCCGGAATGCGGGTGCCCGGGCCCCAGCGGTCGGCGGTCGGCGGCGCGGCGTGATCCCAGAAGCCGCCGTTTTCGTCGTACGTGACGACCACGACCATGTTCTTCCACTGCGGGCTGGCCTGCAGGTGCGCGATCACATCGGCGATGTGCTGGTCGCCGGACGTGACGTCCGTGTAACCCGGATGCTCGTTCAGGTTGCCTTGCGGCTTGTAGAACGCGACCTGCGGCAGCGTGCCCGCGTCGATTGCCTTGATGAACTCCGCGCCGTTCGCGCCACCGTCGAGCAGGTGCTGCGCGCGGCTCGCGGTGCCCGGCGCCTGGTTCGCGAAATAGTTGAACGGTTGGTGGTGCGGCTGGAAGTTCGGCGTCGACAGGTCGGCGCCGTAGATCACGTTCGATGTGCCGTTCTGGCTCGCCTGCAGCGCCTGGCCCCACGCGCCGCCATACCACGCCCACGACACGCCCGCGTTGGTCATCAGGTCGCCGATGTTGGTCGCCGTCTGCGGCGGCATCGTCGACGGATTGGCCGGGTCGGCCAGCAGCGGATCGCCGCCCGCGGCCGCCTTGTTGCCGCTCGGCTGATACGCCGGCTGCATCGTGTTGATGCCGTAGAAGTCCGGCGTCAGCGCGCCGTCGTTGACGAACTTCGGCGGCCCGCTCAGCGCGGAAGCCGGCGAGTTCGTCGCGACCTTCAGCGACTTGCCGTCGGCGTTCAGCACGGCGATCTTGCCGGCCGCCGGGCTCTTGTCGGCGTTCGGGTAGTACGGCGCGCACGCGCAGATCAGGTACTGGTGGTTCAGGAACGAGCCGCCGAACGCGCCCATGAAGAAGTTGTCGGCGAGCACGTACTGCTGCGCGATCTTCCACAGCGGCAGCTTCGACGGATCGGCCGTGTAGTGGCCCATCGTCAGGCCGCCCGCGTCGGTCCATGCGGCGTACATGTCGTTCTTGCCGCCGTTGATCTGCATCTGGTCCTGGTAGAAGCGGTGCACGATGTCGCGCGTCGCGATGCTCATCGACTGGTTGAAGCCGTTCGGATCGTCGATCGCGAACGGCGCGTTCGGCAGGTTCGCCGTCATCGCCTCGGTCACCGCCGGCGTGATGCCGGTCGCGGTCAGGCCGCCCCAGATCTTCGGCAGCGTCGCCATCGTCGAGCCGTCGCGGTCCTTCTGCACCGAATTCGCGGCCGTCGCGTTCTGCAGACCGTTCGCGCCCGGGAAGTTGCCGTACAGGTTGTCGAAGCTGCGGTTTTCCGCGTAGATCACGACGACGTTCTTGACGGCCGACAGGCCCTGCTGCGTCACGTCGTCGCCGCCGCAGGCGGTCAGGCTGAGCGCGGCCGCAAGGGCGATCGGCGTGTAGCGAATCCAGGCGTGCTTCTTCATGCGATGTTCTCTCTCATTCGTCGTTGGTCGCGTGTGGGAACCGGGTGGCGGAGGGCCGGCGCGCGAACCTCGCGGTACCGCCCGGCTGCGCGCATTATCTGGAACCGATTTGACAGCCGGGTGTAGGGACGCTTTCAATTGACTGTCGGTTGAACGTCATCCAACGGTCACGGAACTGACATAAGCTCCGGCCGATTGCCCACCGCTACCAGAACAACGACGATGCACACCTTTCTGAAATCCTTCGCGTTCGCGCGGTCGCTGGTCCCCGCCGCGGCGACGCTCGCGGTGGCTGGCGCGCTCGCCGCGCTCGTCGGTTGCGACGCGCAGCCCGGCACGACCGCGTCGGCCGCGTCCGTCGTCCCGGCGGCGCAGGCTGCTCCGGCCGCCCCGGCGGTCGCGCCGGCTCGCCAGCCGCAGACGCGCGCGCAGGTGTTCGAGGGCGTGAAGCAGATGACGGCGCTCGGCAAGCAGCTGTTCTTCGATCCGTCGCTGTCCGGGTCCGGCAAGCTCGCTTGCGCGTCGTGCCATAGCGCCGAGCATGCGTTCGGGCCGCCGAACGCGCTGTCGGTGCAGTTGGGCGGCGACGACATGCACCGTACCGGCTTTCGCGCGGTGCCGTCGCTGAAGTACCTGCGCGGCATCCCGCCGTTCAGCGAGCACTTCCACGATTCGCCGGACGAAGGTGACGAAAGCGTCGACGCGGGTCCGACCGGTGGGCTGACCTGGGACGGCCGCGTCGATACGCGCGATGCGCAGGCGCGCATTCCGCTCCTGTCGCCGTTCGAGATGAGCAGCTCGCCTGCGCGAGTCGCGAAGGCGGTCCGCGCCGCGCCGTATGCCGACGCGTTCCGCAAGGCGTTCGGCGACCAGGTACTCGGCGACGACCGGGCGACGTTCGATGCGGTGCTGCGCGCGCTCGATGCATTCCAGCAGCAGCCGGCGCTGTTCGATCCGTACACGAGCAAATACGACGCATATCTGGCCGGCCACGCGCAGCTCACACCCGCCGAGTTGCACGGGCTGCAGCTGTTCAACGACGAGAAGAAGGGCAATTGCGCGAGCTGCCACATCAGCCAGCGCACGCTCGAAGGCGGCCCGCCGCAGTTCAGCGATTTCGGGCTGATCGCGATCGCGGTGCCGCGCAACCGCGCGCTGCCGGTCAATCGCGACCCGCGCTTTTACGATCTCGGCGCCTGCGGTCCCGAACGCACCGACCTGAAGGGGCGCGACGAATTCTGCGGGCTGTTCCGCACGCCGTCGCTGCGCAACGTCGCGCTGCGCAAGACGTTCTTCCACAACGGCGTGTATCACTCGCTCGAGGACGTGATGCGCTTCTACGTCGAACGCGACATCCATCCGGAGAAGTTCTACCCGGTCGTGCACGGCAAGGTGCAGATCTACGACGACCTGCCGAAGCGCTACTGGCCGAACATCAACCGCGAAGCGCCGTTCGACCGCAAGCGCGGCGACCAGCCGGCGCTGAATACGGCCGAGATCAAGGACGTGATCGCGTTCCTGGGCACGCTGACTGACGGATATCAGCAAACGGCCGTCGCCGCCAAGCCCTAGAAGGCCTTCATCGCAGCACGCATGCTATGCTCGCTCGCTGACGGGCGCGGTGCGTGCCGGTTCGCCGGCATGCACCGCGCCTTTCGATCGAACATCCAAGGAGAAAAACATGTCGATGCGTGCATCCCTTTCCGTCGTCACGCGCGTGCTGGCCGGCGCCGCGTGCGCAGCCGCGATGCTGCCCGCCCACGCGCAGAACAACCTGAACTTCCTGAACGACACGCCGATCAGCTATTTCAGCAAGACCGACCGCGCGTCGCTTTCCAAGGCAGTCGTGCAGGCGCGCGACGAAGGCAAGGACGGCGAAACCACGACGTGGCAGAGCAGCGGCCGCGGCACGCAGATCGACGCGAAGCTCACGCCGAGCACGACCGAGGCGGACGGCAAGACCTGCCGCGAAGTCGCGACCGAAATCACCGCGAAGGGCCAGACGATGACGCTCAAGCCCGTCTATTGCAAGACGGCCGCGGGCAAGTGGCAGCTGCAGAAGCGCTGAGCACGCGCATGACGAAGCGGGGCGGCGCGCCGCGCACGGTATCGTGCGGCGTCGTGATCCTCGATGCGGCCGGTCGCGTGTTCCTCGCGCATGCGACGGACACCACGCACTGGGACATCCCGAAGGGGCAGGGCGAACCGGGCGAGACGCCGGCCGACGCCGGCCGACGCCGCGCTGCGCGAACTGCTGGAGGAAACCGGCATCGCGTTCGCGCCGGCGCGGTTGCTCGATCTCGGCCGCTTCGCGTACCGGCACGACAAGGACCTGCACCTGTTCGCGGTGCAGGTGGCCGACGGCGAAATCGATCCCGCGCACTGCACGTGCACGTCGCTGTTTCCGAGCCGTCGCGACGGCTCGATGATTCCCGAGATGGACGCGTACCGCTGGACCGTGCCGGGCGACATCGACACCTATGCGAGCCGCAGTCTCGCGCGGCTGTTTCGCACGAAGCTGTCGCTGGCGGACTTGCATCGGCGGTTGTCGGGCGCGTGAACGGGCGCCGCGGCTTCCGTTTTCGCCTGCCGTTCTTCGGCCCGCGCCCATGAAAAAACCGGCTCCAGGGCCGGTTTTTTCATGCCGAGGCAGCGGCGGCTTGCGAGCCGCGCGCTACCGCGCGGAGCAGGCCGTCAGGCCGGCTTGCCCCAGCTGTCGCGCAGCCCGACGATCCGGTTGAACACCGGCTTGCCCGGCTTCGAATCGACACGGTCTGCAACGAAGTAGCCGTGGCGCTCGAACTGCAGGCGCGTTTCCGGCGCGACGTCGCCGTTGCCCGGCTCGAGGTACGCCTGCACGATCTTCTTCGAATCGGGGTTCAGTGCCTCGAGGAAGTTCGCGCCGCCCGCGTCCGGGTGCGGCTCCTTGAACAGGCGGTCGTAGATCCGCACTTCGGCCGGCTGCGCGTGCTTCGCGCTGACCCAGTGGATGTTGCCCTTTACCTTGTACGTGTTCGCGCCTTCGGTGCCCGACTTGCTGTCCGGGAAGTAGTTGCAGTGCACGGCCGTCACGTTGCCGTCGGCGTCCTTGTCGAAGCCCGTGCATTCGATCACGTAGCCGTAGCGCAGGCGGACCTTGTTGCCCGGGAACAGGCGGAAATAGCCCTTCGGCGGGTTTTCGACGAAATCCTCGCGCTCGATCCACAGTTCGCGCGAGATCGGGAACGTGCGCACGCCGCGGTCCGGATGGTGCGGATGCACGGGCGCCGTGCACGCTTCCTCGAGGTCTTCCGGATAGTTGTCGATCACGAGCTTCAGCGGATCGAGCACCGCGACCGTGCGCGCCGCCTTGTCGTCGAGGTCGTCGCGCAGCGCGCCTTCGAAGATGCTCATGTCGATCCACGAATCGATCTTCGTCACGCCGATCCGCTCGCAGAACAGGTGGATGCTCTCCGGCGTGAAGCCGCGGCGGCGCACGCCGACGATCGTCGGCATCCGCGGGTCGTCCCAGCCGTCGACGTGGCCTTCGGTGACGAGTTGCAGCAGCTTGCGCTTGCTGGTGATCGCGTACGTGAGGTTCAGCCGCGAGAATTCGATCTGTTGCGGCAGCGGGCGCGTGAACACGCCGGCTTCCGCGAGTTCGTTCAGCACCCAGTCGTACAGCGGGCGGTGATCCTCGAATTCGAGCGTGCACAGCGAATGCGTGATGCCTTCGAGCGCATCCGAGATGCAGTGCGTGTAGTCGTACATCGGATACACGCACCATGCGTCGCCGGTGCGGTAGTGGTGCGCGTAGCGGATCCGGTAGATCACCGGGTCGCGCATGTTCATGTTCGGCGACGCCATGTCGATCTTCGCGCGCAGCACGTGCTCGCCTTCCTTGAACTCGCCGGCCTTCATCCGGCGGAACAGGTCGAGGTTCTCTTCCGGCGTGCGCTCGCGGAACGGCGACGGCTTGCCGCCTTCGGTCAGCGAGCCGCGGTTCGCGCGCATTTCGTCGGCGCTCTGGCTGTCGACGTACGCCTTGCCGCGCTTGATCAGCAGCTCGGCGAACTCGTACAGCTTGTCGTAGTAGTCGCTCGCGAAATACTGATGATCCACCGCGTCCTTGCGCCAGTCGAAGCCGAGCCAGCGCACCGCGTCGACGATCGAGTCGACGTATTCGACGCTTTCCTTTTCCGGGTTCGTGTCGTCGAAGCGCAGGTGGCACACGCCGCCGTAGTCGCGCGCGACGCTGAAGTTCAGGCAGATGCTCTTCGCGTGACCGATGTGCAGATAGCCGTTCGGCTCGGGCGGGAAGCGCGTCTCGACGCGGCCGCCCCATTTGCCGGTGCGGTTGTCGTCGTCGATGATGTTACGGATGAAATTGGAAGCCGCGGGGGCGTCGTTGCGTTCGGTGCTCATGCGGTTGGCGTCAGGTTGTGTCGGCGCGTCGCGCCGGTTTAATCCTGTAATTCTACCTGACCGGGGTCCGTCCCGCGCGGCCTGCCGGTCCGGCGCCGTCCGTTCGCGATGCGTACCGCAATATATCGAGTGTGTGTCGGCTGTAACACGACGTAAATCGGATTGCCGGCGCCGTTCGGGTTTTCCTATGATGGCTTTACCGATTCAATGCCGCCATTCGCAATTTTTGCGTGGCGGGAGGAAGCCAA
Source organism: Burkholderia sp. IO2 (assembly GCF_029522185.1). Classification (NCBI taxonomy): domain Bacteria; kingdom Pseudomonadati; phylum Pseudomonadota; class Betaproteobacteria; order Burkholderiales; family Burkholderiaceae; genus Burkholderia; species Burkholderia sp. IO2. Next base: position 29,745 of record NZ_JAKWFH010000032.1, read on the forward strand.
TAATCATGATGAAGAAGACCACTTTTCTCGTTCGTACCGCGGTGATCGTCGCGGCCCTGTCGCAACTCGGCGCATGCGCGATGACGCATACGCAACGCAATGCCGGGATCGGCGCGGCCGCGGGCGGCGCGCTCGGCTACCTGATCACGGGCGGCCCGGTCGGCACGGTGGCCGGCGCGGCGGCAGGCGGCCTGGTCGGCGCCGGCGTCCGCTGATCCCCGCCGGCAGGCGCCCGCGACGCGGGCGCCACGCATGCCGGCCGGTCGTGACGCCTCCCTGAGTGCATCACGACCCGCACGAACGTCACGCACATCCCCCGGATTTCGACAGGCACCATCAGGGAGAGGCGGGTGTGCGACACTGCGTCGACGCTACAACACGATTCCATTCGTCGACCAACCCTTCCATGACCGACTCCGTCGTTTTCGTCTTGCCGGGCTACGCCAATTCGGGCCCGCTTCACTGGCAGAGCCGTTGGGAGCGCGCCGACGCGCGCTTCTCGCGGGTCGCGATGCCCGACTGGGACCGTGCGTTCCGCAACGGCTGGTGTCTCGCGCTCGACCGGGCGGTCGAAGCCGCGCGCGGGCCCGTGCTGATCGCCGGCCACAGCCTCGGTACGCTGACCACCGCTTGGTGGGCGACCCGCTACGCACGCCCGGCCGCGCTCGCGAAAGTGCGCGGCGCGCTGCTCGTCGCATTGCCCGATCCCGCGGGGCCGGCGTTCCCGGTCGACGCGCACGGCTTCGGCCCGGTGCCGCACGAGCGATTGCCGTTTCCGACCTGCGTCGTCGCGAGCAGCGACGATCCGTACGGTTCGCTCGCGTTCGCACGCGGCTGCGCGCATGCGTGGGGCAGCGCGTTCCGCGACATCGGCCCGCGCGGCCACATCAACGCCGACAGCGGGCTCGGCGACTGGCCGGCCGCACGCGGCTGGCTCGACGCGCTCGCGCGCTAGCCGGGCCGTTCGCCGCCGCGCGAGCCTGACGCGTCAGATCGCCTGTTTCGCCTTCAGCGCGGCAATTCGCTCGTCGTCGTAGCCGAGCATGTCGCGCAGCACCTCTTCCGTCTGCGCGCCGAGCAGCGGCGGGGCGGTGCGTGCGTCCGGCGGCGTCGCGCTCATCCGGATCGGGTTGCGCACGAGCTTCACGTCCGCGCCGCACGGGTGCGGCAGCGCTACCTGCATCCCGCGCGCGACCACCTGCTCGTTGTCGAACACCTCGTCGAGATCGTTGATCGGCCCGCACGGCACGCCGGCCGCTTCGAGTGCGCCGATCCAGTCGGCCTTGCCGCGCGCCTTCACCATTTCCGCGAGGATCGGCACCAGCGTGTCGCGATGGCGCACGCGCGACGGGTTCGTCGCGAAGCGCTCGTCGTCGGCCAGCTCGGGCCGGCCGCCGGCTTCGACGAACTTGCGGAACTGCCCGTCGTTGCCGACCGCGACGATGATCCAGCCGTCGCTCGTCTGGAACGTCTGGTACGGCACGATGTTCGGATGCGCGTTGCCCCAGCGCACCGGCGGCTTGCCGCTCGCGAGGAAGTTGGTGTTCATGTTCGCCAGCAGCGCGACCTGCACGTCGAGCAGCGCCATGTCGATGTACTGGCCTTCGCCCGTGCGGTCGCGGTGCGCGAGCGCGGCGAGCACGGCGATCGTCGAATAGAGGCCGGTCGCGAGATCGGCGATCGCGACGCCGGCCTTCTGCGGGCCGCCGCCCGGCTCGCCGTCGCGCTCGCCGGTGATGCTCATGAAGCCGCCGATCCCCTGCACGATGAAGTCGTAGCCCGCGCGGTGCGCGTACGGGCCGGTCTGGCCGAAGCCGGTGACCGAGCAGTAGACGAGATCGGGCTTCACCGCGCGCAGCGCGTCGTAGTCGAGCCCGTATTTCTTCAACTGACCGACCTTGTAGTTCTCGAGCACGACGTCGCTCTGCGCGGCGAGCTCGCGCACGATCCGCTGGCCCTCGGGCGTCGCGATGTCGATCGTCACCGAGCGCTTGTTGCGGTTCGCCGCGAGGTAGTACGCGGCCTCGGCGGTATCCGCGCCGTCCGCGTCCTTCAGGTACGGCGGCCCCCAGTGGCGCGTGTCGTCGCCGGCGCCCGGGCGCTCGACCTTGATCACGTCCGCGCCGAAATCGGCAAGGGTCTGCGCGCACCACGGGCCCGCGAGCACGCGGGTGAGGTCCAGCACGCGGATATGGCTCAGGGCACCCATCGTCGAATCGTCTCCTTTCATGGCTGGCCTGCCTTGCCGGGCAAGGCCGATTGGCATGCCGAGCATCTTAAGGCGAATCGGCCGCGCGGGTGGCCCAGGCCGGTCGTCCGGCGCAGCGGGCCGCCGCCGCTTGGGCGGGCGGTCTGTATCGTATAATCGATCGTTTCCGAATCCATGCCGCCGCGCGCCCCGCCTGGGGCGCCGGCGTTTGAAGCCGTCTTTGCCAGACTGTCCCCGCACGCCATGAAAGCTGCCGAAATCCGCGAGAAATTCCTCAAATTCTTCGAATCGAAGGGCCACACGATCGTCCGCTCGTCGAGCCTCGTGCCCGGTAACGACCCCACGCTGATGTTCACGAACTCGGGCATGGTCCAGTTCAAGGACGTCTTCCTCGGCACGGACCCGCGCCCGTACTCGCGCGCCACGACGGCGCAGCGCAGCGTGCGCGCGGGCGGCAAGCACAACGACCTCGAGAACGTCGGCTACACGGCGCGCCACCACACGTTCTTCGAGATGCTCGGCAACTTCTCGTTCGGCGACTACTTCAAGCACGACGCGATCAAGTTCGCGTGGGAGCTGCTGACCACGGTCTACCAGCTGCCGAAGGAAAAACTTTGGGTCACCGTCTACCAGGAAGACGACGAGGCATACGACATCTGGGCGAAGGAAGTCGGCGTGCCGACCGAGCGGATCATCCGGATCGGCGACAACAAGGGCGCGCGCTACGCATCGGACAACTTCTGGACGATGGGCGACACCGGCCCGTGCGGTCCGTGTACCGAGATCTTCTACGACCACGGCCCGGACGTGTGGGGCGGGCCGCCGGGGTCGCCTGAGGAAGACGGCGACCGCTACATCGAGATCTGGAACCTCGTGTTCATGCAGTTCAACCGCGACGCGCAGGGCAACATGACGCGCCTGCCGAAGCAGTCGGTCGACACCGGCATGGGCCTCGAGCGTCTCGCCGCGGTGCTGCAGCACGTGCACAGCAACTACGAGATCGACCTGTTCCAGAACCTGATCAAGGCCGCCGCGCGCGTGACCGAGATCAGCGACCTCACGAACAACTCGCTGAAGGTGATCGCCGATCACATCCGCGCGTGCTCGTTCCTGATCGTCGACGGCGTGATCCCCGGCAACGAAGGCCGCGGCTACGTGCTGCGCCGGATCGTGCGCCGCGCGATCCGCCACGGCTACAAGCTGGGCCGCAAGGGCGCGTTCTTCCACAAGCTGGTGGCCGACCTCGTCGCCGAGATGGGCACCGCCTACCCGGAGCTGAAGGAAGCCGAACAGCGCGTGACCGACGTGCTGCGCCAGGAAGAGGAGCGCTTCTTCGAGACGATCGAGCACGGCATGTCGATCCTCGAGGCCGCGCTGGCCGACGTCGACGCGAAGGGCGGCAAGGTGCTCGACGGCGAACTCGCGTTCAAGCTGCACGATACCTACGGCTTCCCGCTGGACCTGACGGCCGACGTGTGCCGTGAGCGCGGGATGACGGTCGACGAGCCGGCGTTCGACGACGCGATGGCGCGTCAGCGCGAGCAGGCGCGCGCGGCCGGCAAGTTCAAGGCCACGCAGGGCCTCGAATACTCGGGCGCGAAGACCACCTTCCACGGTTACGAGGAAATCGCGTTCGACGACGCGAAGGTCGTCGCGCTGTACGTCGACGGCTCGGCCGTCAACGAAGTGAAGGCCGGCCAGGATGCGGTCGTCGTGCTCGACCACACACCGTTCTACGCGGAATCGGGCGGTCAGGTCGGCGACCAGGGCGTGCTCGCGAACGCCGCGACGCGCTTCGCGGTGGCCGACACGCTGAAGGTGCAGGCCGACGTGATCGGCCATCACGGCACGCTGGAGCAGGGCACGCTGAAGGTCGGCGACGTGCTGCGCGCGGAAATCGACGCGCAGCGCCGCGCGCGCACGCAGCGCAACCACTCGGCCACCCACCTGATGCACAAGGCGCTGCGCGAAGTGCTCGGCGCACACGTGCAGCAGAAGGGTTCGCTCGTCGACGCGGAAAAGACCCGCTTCGACTTCGCGCACAACGCACCGATGACCGACGACGAAATCCGTCGCGTCGAGCAGATCGTCAACAACGAGATCCTGGCGAACGCGCCGGGCATCGTGCGCGTGATGCCGTACGACGAAGCGGTGAAGGGCGGCGCGATGGCGCTGTTCGGCGAGAAGTACGGCGACGAAGTGCGCGTGCTCGACCTCGGCTTCTCGCGCGAACTGTGCGGCGGCACGCACGTGCACCGCACCGGCGACATCGGCCTGTTCAAGATCGTCGTCGAAGGCGGCGTCGCGGCCGGCATCCGCCGGGTCGAGGCGATCACCGGCGACAACGCGGTGCGCTATGTGCAGGAACTCGACGCACGCGTGAACGAAGCGGCCGCGGCGCTGAAGGCGCAGCCGTCGGAACTCACGCAGCGCATCGCGCAGGTGCAGGACCAGGTGAAGTCGCTCGAGAAGGAACTGGGCGCGCTGAAGTCGAAGCTCGCGTCGAGCCAGGGCGACGAGCTCGCGCAGCAGGCCGTCGAGATCGGCGGCGTGTACGTGCTGGCCGCGACGCTCGACGGTGCCGACGCGAAGACGCTGCGCGAAACGGTCGACAAGCTGAAGGACAAGCTGAAGAGCGCGGCGATCGTGCTGGCGGCCGTCGAAGGCGGCAAGGTCAGCCTGATCGCGGGCGTCACGCCGGACGCGAGCAAGAAGGTCAAGGCCGGCGAGCTCGTGAACTTCGTCGCGCAGCAGGTCGGCGGCAAGGGCGGCGGCCGTCCGGACATGGCGCAGGCAGGCGGCACCGAGCCGGCGAACCTGCCGGGCGCGCTGGCCGGCGTGAAGGGCTGGGTCGAAGAGCGGCTCTGATCGTTGCACGACCGATGCGATGCCGTCGCCCCGACGGCATCGCGTGAATCGAAAAACGACCCGATCGGCAGGCGCCGGTCGGGTCGTTTCGTTTGTGCGGTCGAGGCGTGTCGATCGATGCGGCGACGCGCGGGCACGGGTCAGGCCGGTACGGTCACCGTCGGCTTCGTCACGTCGCCGGGCTGCCGCGCGGTGTCGGTGAGCGCATCGCGCAGCGCGGCGAGCGCCGCCGACGCATAGCCCCGCCGCCACGCGAGCAGCGTGTCGATCCCTTCGAGTTCGGGAATCCTGTGCGCGGCGATGTTGCCGGTCTCGGGCTGCAGATCGAGCACCGAACGCGGCGCGACCGCGATGCCCGCGCCGGCCGCGACGCACGCGACGATCGCGTGATACGAGCCGAGCTCGAGCACGCGGGCCGGCTTCACGCCGTGCGCCGCGTACCACTGCTCGACGTACTTGCGATACGTGCAGCCGCGCTCGAACGCGATCAGCGTCGGTAGGATCACGTCGCGTGGCGTGCGCACCGGCGGATGGCCGCGCGGCGTGAGCAGCACGAGATCCTCGCGGAAGATCGGCACGGTCTCGAACGTGTCGGGCAGCATGTCCGGCTCGGGCGGGCGCGCGAACAGCGCGGCGTCGACCTCGAAGTCGCGCACGCGGTCGATCAGCCAGCCCGTCGTGCCCGTCAGCAATTCGAGCGACACGTCGGGCCACGCGTGGTGATAGCGCGCGAGGATGGTCGGCAGCCGGCTCGCGGCCGTGCTTTCCATCGTGCCGAGCCGCAGCCGCCCGCGCGGCGTGTCCTCGCGCACCGCGTCGCGCGCCTCGTCGGCGAGCGCGAGCAGGCGCTCCGCGTACGGCAGCAGCGTTTGCCCGGCCGGCGTCAGCACGAGTCGGCGGCCGTCGCGCACGAACAGCGCCGCGCCGAGTTCCTCCTCCAGCTGCTTGATGCGCGTCGTGACGTTCGACTGCACGCGATTGAGCTTGGCCGCCGCGCGCGTCACGCCGTTCTCGCGCACGACCGCCCGGAAAATCGCCAGCGCCGCCAGGTCCATGATTCTCTCCGAGGGATGAGTCGATTCTTAATTATTCATTTTTCGAGAATGGTTGGTCAAGCTAGGATGGACCCATTCCGATTTCCGATCCGGCTGGCGCGCGCGAAGCGCCGGCCCATGCCGCCATGTCCCGCTTCGATGCTCCGCCTGCCGCCGCCCGCGTGCCTTCGTCCGACCAGGCCGACCGCCGCGCCCGCGCGGCCGCGCTCGCCTGCATGGTCGGGCTCGCCGTCGTGCTCGGCGTCGGCCGTTTCGCGTTCACGCCGCTGTTGCCGCTGATGCTCGCGGACGGCTCGATCGGCCTGAAAGCCGGCGGCTGGCTTGCGTCCGCAAACTATGCGGGCTACTTCGTCGGCGCGGCCAGTTGCGCGGCGCTGCACGTCGCGCCGGCGCGGATGGTGCGCTTCGGGCTCGCGGCGACCGTGCTGCTGACCGCCGCGATGGGCATCGGTCACTGGCTGCCGGCGTGGCTCGTCGTGCGTTTCGTCGCGGGCGTCGTCAGCGCATGGACGTTCGTGTTCATGTCGCAATGGGGGTTGCGGCGTCTGGCCGAGCTGGCTGCGCCCGAATGGAGCGGGGTGATCTACGCGGGGCCGGGCGTCGGCATCGTGGTGACGGGGCTGATCGGCAGTGCGCTGGCCGGCCAGCATGCGGCGGTGGGCTGGCTGGGTTTCGCGGCGTTGTCGGCCGTCCTGTCGGTCGCGATCTGGCGCACGTTCGGTGCAGCGCCGGCCGTGGCGCACGCGCAGCCAACGTCGACCGCTGCCGCGCCCACCGGTGCGCCGGTCGCCCCGGCGGCGCGGGCCGCCCCGCGAAGCCGTCGCGCGGACGCCGCGTGGCTCGTCGTGCTGTACGGCGCACCGGGCTTCGGCTACATCATCACCGCGACGTTCCTGCCGGTGATCGCGCGCGCCGCGCTGCCGGCCGGTTCGCCGTGGCCCGACCTGTTCTGGCCGATGTTCGGCGCGGCGCTGATCGTCGGCGCGATCACCGCCGCGCGGCTACCTGGCCACTGGGACAACCGGCTGCTGCTGGCGGCCGGCTGCGCGACGCAGGCGCTCGGCATTGCGGCCGGGATCGTGTGGCCGAACGCGGCCGGCTTCTCGATCGGCAGCGCGTTGCTCGGCCTGCCGTTCACCGCGATCACGCTGTTCGCGATGCGCGAGGCGCGGCGCCTGCGCGGCGAGCGCGCGGCCGGGCTGATGGGTTACGCGACCGCCTCGTATGGCGTCGGGCAGATCCTCGGGCCGCTCGTCGCGGCGCCGCTGGCCGCGCGCTTCGGGTCGTTTACGCCCGCGCTGTGGGTCGCGGTGGCCGCGCTGCTGATCGGCGCCGCCGGCTTCGCGGCGACCGCCGCGCGCGGGCGCCGATCATCCCGGCGCGGGTAGGGCCGGATCGTCTCCGGCGCGGGCAAACTCGCTAGAATGAAGCCTTTCCCGCGCCGAGCGGGTGCGCGGGCAGCCGGCAGGCGGCCGTCCGGCGCCCGCCAGATTCCCATCGATGACCACCGCCGACTACCGTTTTTGCCCGCGCTGCGCGAGCCCGCTCACCGAGCGGGCCGATCCCGACCATGAGGGCGGCCGCGTTCGCCAGGCGTGCCCCGACGAGTCGTGCGGCTACGTGCACTGGAACAACCCGCTGCCGGTCGTCGCCGCGATCGTCGAACTCGACGGCAAGATCCTGCTCGCGCGCAACGCGGCGTGGCCCGAAGGGATGTTCGCGCTGATCACCGGCTTTCTCGAAAACGGCGAGACGCCCGAGGACGGCATCGCGCGCGAGGTGTTCGAGGAAACCGCGCTCAAGGCCGAGCAGGTATCGCTCGTCGGCGTGTACGAATTCATCCGCAAGAACGAACTGATCATCGCGTACCACGTGCGGGCGTCGGGCACGGTGTCGTTGTCGCCGGAACTGCTCGAGTACAAGCTCGTCGATCCGCCGCTGCTGCGCCCGTGGCGCGCCGGCACGGGCGTCGCGCTCGCCGACTGGATGCGCGCGCGCGGCCTCGATTTCGAATTCGTCGACCGGCCGGGGCAGTGACGGGCCGGCCTGCCCGCAGGGTTTCATCCGCCGCGGCGCGCGCGATCGCGACGCGGCGCTTCGTCGCCGGCCGGCGCGCCGCGTCGTGCGGCCGCCACGCGTCGTCTTCGCCGTCGTCATCCCCATCGTTCCCTTCGCTTCCATCGTCCTGACCGCCATCGCCATGTCCGACAAGCCACAGCCGCGTCCGCGCGACGCCTATCGCCACTTCCTGCCGATCACGACCCGCTGGATGGACAACGACGTTTACGGGCACGTGAACAACGTCGTCTACTACAGCTACTTCGACACCGTCGTGAACGAGTACCTGATCCGCGCGGGCGTGCTCGACGTCGAGCACGGGCAGACGATCGGGCTGGTCGTCGAGACGCAGTGCAACTACTTCGCGCCGCTCGTGTTCCCGCAAGCGGTCGACGCGGGGCTGCGCGTCGTGAAGCTCGGCACGTCGAGCGTGCGCTACGAAGTCGGGCTGTTCGCGCAGGGCGATGCGTCACCCGCCGCGCAGGGGCACTTCGTGCACGTGTACGTCGATCGCGGCACGCGCCGTCCGGTGCCGCTGCCCGACGCGCTGCGCGCCGCGCTCGAACCGCTCGCCGCCTGACGCCACGCGGTGCACGCGTTCGCGCTCCAGGCCTTCAACGGCCTCAGCTACGGCTTGCTGCTGTTCCTGCTGTCGGCCGGCCTCACGCTGATCTTCAGCGTGCAGGGCGTGCTCAACTTCGCGCATGCGAGCTTCTACATGCTCGGTGCGTACGTCGGCTACGGCATCGCGGCCTGGGCGGGCTTCTGGTCCGCGCTCGTGCTCGCGCCGCTCGCGGTCGGGCTGCTCGGCGCCGGCTGCGAACGCGCGCTGCTGCGCCGTGTGCAGGCGCGCGGCCATACGAGCGAACTGCTGCTGACCTTCGGTCTCGCGTACCTGATCGGCGAGGGCGCGAAACTCGCGTGGGGCCTCGCGCCGCTGCCGGCGCCCGTGCCGCCGCTGTTCGACGGCGCGCCGGTGACCGTGTTCGGTCTCGCGTTGCCGCGCTACCGGCTGTTCATGATGGCGATGTCCACGACGATGCTGGTCGCGCTCGGCGTGCTGCTGCGTGCGTCGCGTATCGGGCTCGTCGTGCGCGCGGCGCTCACGCATCGCGCGGCCGTCGAGGCGCTCGGCTACGACGTGCCGCGCGTGATGACGGCGCTGTTCGGCGCGGGCACCGCGCTCGCGGCGCTGGCCGGCGTGATCGGTGCGCCGCTCGCGGTAATCGAGCCCGCGCTGGCCGAAACCGTCGGGTCGGTCGTGTTCGCGGTGGTCGTGATCGGCGGGCTCGGCTCGCTCGGCGGTGCGTTCGTCGCGTCGCTCGCGGTCGGTTTCGCGCAGACCTTCGCGGCGGCGAGCGACACGTCGCTGCGCGACCTCGTGCAATGGACGGGCATCGCGCTGCCGGATAGCGTCGCCGCCGTGTCGATCGCGCAACTGGCGCCGCTGGTGCCGTACCTGCTGCTCGTCGCGGTGCTGGTCGCGCGACCGCGCGGGTTGTTCGGCGAGCGTGTCGATGCATAGCCGCGCATTGGCCGGATCCGCGCGCTGGGCGCTGTTCGCCGCGTGCGTCGCGCTGCCCGCGTGGCTGTGGCCGCACGGCGCGGTGCTCGGCTATCTCGCGCAGACGGCCGCGCTCGTCGTGCTCGCGCTGTCGTACAACCTGCAGCTCGGCACGACCGGGCTGCTGTCGTTCGGGCATGCGGCGTTCGCGGGCCTCGGCGCGTTCGCGGCCGCCCACTGGTTCAATCGCGTCGGCGGCCCGCTGCCGCTGTTGCCGCTCGTCGGCGGCGCGGCCGGCGCGGGCTTCGGGTTCGTCGCCGGGCTGCTGGCGACGCGCCGCTCCGGCACCGCGTTCGCGATGATCACGCTCGGGCTCGGCGAATGCGTCGCGGCGGCCGCGTGGAGCGTGCCCGCGTGGTTCGGCGGCCTCGGCGGCGTGCCGATCGACCGGGCGAGCGGCGCGTCGTGGGGCAACGGCTATTTCGGCGCGCCGGCGCACGCGTATGCGGTGATCGCCGCGTGGTGCGTCGTGTCGGCGTGCGCGATGCATGCGTTGACGCGCACGCCGCTCGCGCGGCTCGCGAACGCGGTGCGCGACAACCCGGCGCGCGTCGCGGCGCTCGGCACCGATCCGCGCCGCGTGCGGCTCGCGATGGTGACCTGCGCATCGTTCTTCGCCGGCATCGCCGGCACGCTGACGCTGATCGACGTCGAAATCGCGACGCCCGACAGCGTGTCGATGGCGCGCTCGGCGACCGTGCTGATCGCCGCGGTGATCGGCGGCACCGGCGCATTCTTCGGGCCCGCGGTCGGCGCGGCCGTGCTGACCGCGCTGAGTATCGTCGTCGCGGGCGTGTCGCGCGCGTGGGCGCTGTATCTCGGCGTGTTGTTCGTCGCGGTCGTCGTGGCCGCGCCGGGCGGGATCGCCGGCATTGCGCAAACGCTCGCGCATGCGCTGCGCCGCGGCGCGCCGGCGGCCGAGCGGTGGCGCGTGCTGTGCGGCGTCGGCGCGTGCGCGTTCTGGGGCGTCGCGATCGTCTGCGCGGCCGAGCTCGGCTATGCGTGGCGGTTCGCGCAGGACGACGGCACGGGCCTCGCGTTCGGTGCGTGGGGCATCGATGCCGATACGCCGGTCGGCTGGGCCGTCGCATGCTCGGCGGCCGGCATCGGCACACTGCTGTGGGGCTGGCGCGCGCGGCTCGCGCATGACGCGGCAGCGACTCCGCGGGAGGACGCGCGATGAACGGCAACGCGATCGCGCTTCACGGCGTCGTGCAGCGCTTCGGCGCGCAGACGGTGCTCGACGGTGTGGATTTGAGCATCGCGGCCGGCGAGCGTCACGCGCTGATCGGGCCGAACGGCGCAGGCAAGTCGACGCTGTTCGGCGTGATCGCCGGGGCGACGCGGCCGACGCGCGGGCGTGTCGTGCTGCACGGCGTCGAGCTGCGCGGACGCGGGCCGGTCGTCGCGAGCCGCCTCGGCATCGGCCGCAGTTTCCAGCAGACGAGCGCGTTCGCGCGGCTGACCGTATTCGACAATCTGCGCTGCGCGGCGCTGCATGCGCCGGCCGAACGGCGGCGCTGGTGGAACCGGCTGCGCGAATCGGCGTCGATCGATCTCGCGGCCGCGCGCGTGCTGCACGACGTCGGCCTCGACGCGCGGCGCGACACGCCGGCCGGCGAACTGAGTTATGCGGAGCAGCGCGCGCTCGATCTCGGGATCGCGCTTGCAAGCGGCGCGCGTACGCTGCTGCTCGACGAGCCGACGGCCGGCATGAGCCGCGCGCAGGCGGCGCGGATGATCGCGCTGATCCGCGCGACGACGCAGGGCCGCACGGTGCTGATGATCGAGCACGACATGGACGCGGTGTTCGGGTTCGCCGAACGCATCACGGTGCTCGTGCGCGGCGCGGTGGTCGCGACCGGCGCGCCCGACGCGATCCGCGCCGATTCGCGCGTGCGGGCCGCGTACCTGGGCGAGGGCGCGACATGAGCGCCGTGCTCGACATTCGCGGGCTGCGCGCGTGGTACGGGGCGCAGCCCGTGCTCGACGGCGTCGATCTCGCGCTCGCGCCGGGCGAGACGCTCGCGCTGCTCGGTCGCAACGGCTCGGGGCGTTCGACGCTCGCGAAGGCCGTGATGGGGCTCGTACGCACGGCCGGCTCGGTGCGCATCGCCGGCGCCGAATGCACGGGCGCGCGCACGTTCGAAATCGCGCGGCGCGGCGTCGCTTACGTGGCTGAAAGCCGCGACGTGTTCCCGCTGCTGACCGTGCGCGACAACCTGCGGCTCGGTTTGCGCGGCGCGCGCGGCACGGCCGAACGCGCGGCGCTCGACCGCCTGTTCGACCGGTTTGCGCTGCTGGCCGCACGCGCGGACGTGAAGGCGGGGCGGTTGTCGGGCGGCGAGCAGCAGGTGCTCGCGCTGGTGCGCGCGCTCGCCGGCCGCCCGCGCGTGCTGATCGTCGACGAGCCGGCCGAAGGACTCGCGCCGCTCGCGGTCGATGAAGTCGGCGCGTGCCTTGCCGCGCTGCAGGCCGACGGCGTCGCGATCGTGCTGATCGAGCAGCGGTTGCAGCTCGCGCCGCGGCTCGCGCGGCGCGTGGCGGTGATGGGGCGGGGACGGATCGTCTACGACGGCGCGCTCGACGGGCTGGGCGGCGAAGTCGCCCACGCATGGCTGAGCGCCGGCTGACGACGCCCGATCGATTGTTCGGCAAACTCCGCCAGTCAATTCGCTTCAAGCCGCTTTATCGCTGCGGTGCCGCACAAGTACATTGCCAGTCAGGCCGGTCGCCATCACGACGCAACGATGCAACGACGCATCACCGCCTCGCTGCGGCAACCGGCACCATCCATCGAACGTCTTCGGACTGGAGAATGAAATCATGAGCAAGCTGGCAGGCAAGGTCGCGATCGTCACGGGCGCATCGAAGGGCATCGGCGCGGCAATCGCGAAGGCACTGGCCGACGAAGGCGCGGCGGTCGTCGTCAACTACGCGAGCAGCAAGGCAGGCGCGGACGCGGTCGTCAGCGCGATCACCGAAGCGGGCGGCCGCGCGGTCGCGGTCGGCGGCGACGTGTCGAAGGCCGCCGACGCGCAACGCATCGTCGATACGGCGATCGAAACGTATGGCCGTCTCGACGTGCTCGTCAACAATTCGGGCGTGTACGAATTCGCGCCGATCGAAGCGATCACCGAGGAACACTATCGCCGGCAGTTCGACACGAACGTGTTCGGCGTGCTGCTGACCACGCAGGCGGCCGTCAAGCATCTCGGCGAAGGCGCGAGCATCATCAACATCAGTTCGGTCGTGACCAGCATCACGCCGCCGGCCAGCGCCGTGTACAGCGGCACGAAGGGCGCGGTCGACGCGATCACCGGCGTGCTCGCGCTCGAACTCGGCCCGCGCAAGATCCGCGTGAACGCGATCAACCCGGGGATGATCGTGACCGAGGGCACGCACAGCGCGGGCATCATCGGCTCCGATCTGGAGGCGCAGGTGCTCGGCCAGACGCCGCTCGGCCGCCTCGGCGAGCCGAACGACATCGCGTCGGTCGCCGTGTTCCTCGCGTCGGACGATGCGCGCTGGATGACTGGCGAGCACCTCGTCGTGAGCGGCGGGTTGAACTGATCGTCCGCGGTACCGCGCGAACGGTGGGTGGGCGCCGTTCGCGCCGCTACGCGCTCATCGCCAGCGCATTCGCGCCGACGTGCCACCGCAAACATTCGACGACGAGCGCGTGATCGGCTTCGGAGCCGAGCCCCGCGATCGTCATCGCGCCGACGATGCCGGCGCCGGCGATCCGCAACGGCACGCCGCCGCCGTCGAGCGCGTAGTCGTCGTCCGACAGGCCCTGCGACCGCAGCGACCAGCCGGCCCGCCGAAAGCGCGCGCCGACCGCGAGCGAACTCTGGCCGAACCGCAGCACCGTGTTCTGCCGGCGGCGGATCGCGTCGCTGTCGTGCGCGTCGCTGCCGTCGAGCGCGCAGTAGAACAGCGGCGCCTGCTCGCCGACGATGCTGACCGCGATCGGCAGCCCGCGTCGCGACGCGAGGTTGACCGCGATTTCTCCCATGCGGCGCGCGGCGGCCGCGTTGAAGTGCGGCAGCGCCGGATTCGACGCATCGTCGTCGAAGGCGTGGGGTTCGAGGCGAAAGGGGGGCGTCACCATGGCGGCTCCGTAGCGTTGCCGGCGCTGTCCGCGCGCGCCGGGCGTCGCATCGTCACGGGCCGCGCGCGGGCCCGTGTTTCGTTCAGTGCTTCGGTGTTTCGGCACTTCAGCGCTTCAACGCTTCAGCGTTTCGGCGTCGCATCGAGCATCCACTCGTGCGCGGGATCGTTCTTGAACGCCCATGCGCGGCTGGGGCCCGCCATCACGTTCAGGTAGTACAGGTTGTAGCCGTGAGGCGCGACGACCGGGTGGTAACCGCGCGGCACCATCACGACGTCGTGGTTCTCGACCGCGCATGCCTCGTCGAGGCTGCGGTCGTCGGTGTACACGCGCTGGAACGCGAAACCCTGCGGCGGATCGATCCGGTGATAGTAGGTTTCCTCGAGCGAGGTTTCGTCGGGGGCCGCGTCACGGTCGTGCTTGTGCGGCGGATAGCTGCTCGAATGGCTGGCCGGCGTGACGACTTCGACGACCAGCAGCCGGTCGGCGGCCGGATTGTCGCCCATCAGGATGTCGCAGACGTAGCGCGTGTTGGTGCCCTGGCCGCGTACCGAGCGGCGCATCCGCTCGCCGTCGAGGCGCCGTACCGGCTTGTCGCCGCTCGCGTACGGCGCGGTGCACAGCGCGACTTCCGCATCGCGCGTCGCGACCAGCGTGACGGTCTTGCCGCCCGGCACGTACAGCGCGTCCGGCGACACGTCCTCGAACACGCTGTCGCGCTTGCCGAGCGCATCGTAGGTTGCGCCGTCGACGTCCGCGCGCACCGTGCCCGTGAGCACCACGACGCACAGTTCGCGGGTGCCGGTGTCGAGCGTTTCGGTGTCGCCGGCCTTCAGACGCAGCGCGCGAAAGCCGACGTGCTGCCAGCCGGCCGATTCGGGCGTGACGTTGCAGATTTCGCGGTCGGCGGATGCCTTGACCAGCAGGGGAGAAATCGTCATGAAAGGGGTCTCCGCAATAGGGTGGGGCTCGAGCGCTCACGCGCCTTCGTGCGGGCTCACGCGCTCAACCGGTCGACGATCGCGCGCAGCGACTCGTAGCCCTTCTTCGCATACGCGTAGCTCGGCGCGACGGCCGGGTCCTGTTCGGCCTCGACGACGAGCCAGCCTTCGTAGCCGGCGTCCTTCAGCGTGCGCAGCGTCGCGTCGTAGTCGAGCGCGCCGTCGCCCGGCACCGTGAAGGTGCCGTTGATCACGCCGTTCAGGAAGCTCCAGCCGTCGTTGCGCGCCTGGTTGACCACCTGCGGCCGCACGTCCTTGCAATGCACGTGCGCCACGCGCGATACGTGCTTCTTCAGCAGTGCGACCGGGTCGGCCGCGCCGCCGAAATACGCGTGGCCGGTGTCGAACAGCAGGAACACCTTCGCCGGATCGGTCAGCGCCATCAACCGGTCGACGTCGTCCGGCGATTCGACGTACGCGCCCATGTGGTGATGGTAGGCAAGCCGGATCCCGTACGTGTCGAGCAGGTGCGCGCCGAACGCATCGAGGCGCGCCGCATAGCGCCGCCACGCTGCGTCGTCGACGAAACGCGGCCGCTTCGCGACCGGCGTGTCGATGCTGCCCTGGATCGTGCCCGCGCACTCGCCGTACACGACCACCGTCACGTCGTTGTACTGCAGCTTCGTCATGTGCGCGCGGCAGCGCTCGATTTCGGCGGCGACCGCATCGGCGTCGGTCATGCCCGGCGCGAGCTCCGCGAGGAAGCCCGAATACCAGCCCGACACGCATACGAGCCCGAATTCGGCGAGTTTCGCCTTCAGTTCGGGGCCGGTCTTCGGAAACTTGTTGCCGAGCTCGAAGCCCGCATAGCCGATTTCGGCGCCTTCCTTCAGCGCCGTTTCGAGCGGCGTCTCGCCGCCGAGCGACGGCAGGTCGTCGTTCATCCACGACAGGGGGTTGATACCGATGCGGACGTTCCAGCTCATGACGTGCTTCCTTGATTCGAATGTTGTTGTCTCGGCGCGGCCGATGGAAAGGGGGCGGCTCAGCGTCGCTGGCGGGTTTTCGCGTCGAGATACGCGCGGTGTGCGTCCACGACGCCCGCGCGTTCGGACACCTGCGGCACCGCGACTTCCCACCATGCGCCGCCGTCGTCGGTCGTGCGACGGTGCGTGGTGTCGATCACGAGCACCTGGCTCTTCTTCGCCGCGCGGGCGCGTTTCATTTCGTCGCGCAATTCGCCGATGTCGCGCACGTGCACGGCTTCGGCGCCCATCGCGCGCGCGTGCATCGCGAAGTCGATCGTCGAGCGTTCGCCGCCTTCGGGCACGCAGTCGTCGAGCATGTTGTTGAAGCTCGCGCCGCCGCAATTCAGTTGCAGCCGCTCGATGCAGCCGTAGCCGCGGTTGTCGAGGATCACGACGATCAGCTTGCGGCCGAGCATCACGGAGGTCGCGAGTTCGGCGTTGAGCATCATGTACGAGCCGTCGCCGACGATCACGATCACTTCGCGCTCGGGCCGCGCGAGCTTCGCGCCGAGGCCGCCCGCGACTTCGTAGCCCATGCACGAATACGCGTAATCCATGTGGTAGTTGCCCGGCACGCCGCTGCGCCACAGCTTGTGCAACTCCGCCGGCAGCGTGCCGGCCGCGCACACGACGAGATCGTCGCGCGCGCTGTCGAGGCCCGCGTCGGCCGCGGAGTCGCGCACCGCGCCGATCACTTCCGCGTCGTACGGCAGCGTGTCCGTCGGAATCCGCGTGGTCAGCTCCGTCACGCGCGCGTTCCACGCGGCGGCCTGGTCGCGGCTCGCGGCGATCCACGCCGGGTCGGCGCGCCAGCCGGCCAGCGCGGCCGACAATTGGCCGAGGCCCGTGCGCGCATCGGCCACCAGTTGCCGGCCGCGTTTCTTGCCCGCGTCGAACGGCTGCACGTTCAGGCTCAGCAGCGTCGCGTCGCCGTAGAGCGCGTGCGAACCGGTCGTGAAATCCTGCAGCCGCGTGCCGACCGCGAACACGACGTCGGCCTGCGCGGCCGCGCGGTTCGCGGCGGGCGAGCCCGTCACGCCGATCGAGCCGAGGTTCAGCGGGTGATCCCACGCGAGGCTGCCCTTGCCGGCCTGCGATTCGGCGACCGGTACGCCATGCGTGTCGGCGAACGCGCGCAGCGCGTCCCACGCCTGGCTGTACAGCACGCCGCCGCCGGCGACGATCAGCGGCTTCTTCGCGGCCTTCAGCACGTCGAGCGCATCGGCGAGCTCGAGCGCGTCGGCCGGCGGCCGGCGCATCCGGATCAGCGGCGGCGCGAAGAACGCCTCGGGCCAGTCGTACGCGAAGGTCTGCACGTCCTGCGGCAGCGCGAGACAGACGGGGCCGCACTGCGCGGGATCGGTCATCACCTGGATCGCGCGCGGCAGCGCGACGAGCAGTTGCTCGGGCGACGTGATGCGGTCGAAGTAGCGTGTCACGGGCCGGAAGCAGTCGTTCGCGCTGACGTCGCCCTGTTCGAAATCCTCGACCTGCTGCAACACGGGGTCGGGCAGCCGCGACACGAACACGTCGCCGGGCAGCAGCAGCAGCGGCAGGCGGCCGACGTGCGCGAGCGCGGCCGAGGTCAGCATGTTGGTCGCGCCGGGGCCGATGCTCGACGTCGCGGCCATCATCCGCTGGCGGAAATTCGCCTTCGCGAACGCGACGGCCGCGTTGGCCATTCCTTGTTCGTTGTGCGCGCGAAACGTCGGCAGCCGGTCCTTCTCCGCGTGCAGCGCTTCGCCGAGCCCGGCCACGTTGCCGTGGCCGAAGATCGCGAATACGCCGCCGCAGTACGGCAGGATCTCGGTGCGGCCGTCGGGCTGGACGACTTCGGCGCGCAGGGCGGCCAGGTAGCGCACGAGCGCCTGGCTGACGGTCAGTCTTACGGTGGTGGTCATCGTCGGTCGATAGAGAGAAGTCGGGTGGTCGTCACGAACGGAGGCATCAGGCCGCGGCGGCGCGGGCGGCGGCCCGGCGGCCGAGCCACGCGTCGACCAGTTGCGCGAAATTGCCGGCCACTTCGTCGATCAGCGCCTGATCGTCGATCCGGCCCGCGAACCAGTTCAGCGACGCATCGGCCCACAGCGTGCGGCCGACCATGAAGCCCTTGACGATCGGGTTGGTCGCCGAGCGGAAGCTGTCGACGAGGTATTGCAGCGGCTGGTTCAGCCCGAGGATCACCGCGCCGCGGCAATGCGGGTCGCGCTCGGCGATCAGCGCGGCGAGCCGCGTCCAGCCGTCGGCGGTGAGCGGCGTGAGCTTCCACCATTCGGGTTTCACGCCGAGGTTGTAGAAGCGCGCGACCGTGCGCAGCACCGCGTCGTCCTCGGTGCCGGCCGGCGTGACCGCGCGCGGCGGAATCATTTCCAGCAGCAGCTCGTTGCCGCTCGCACGCGTGGCTTCCCACAGTTCCAGCACGCGCTGCTCCTGCTCGACACGCAGGTCGACGGGGTCGTCGGGGTGATAGTGAACCAGGCACTTCACGACCTGTTCGGTCGGCCAGTGCGTGAGCGACGAGCCGACCGAGCGCGTGTCGTCGAACCGCAGCGGGCGCGAGCCCGGCAGCTCGACCGGACGGCCGACCCACCAGCCGCGCCCGGTGGCCGACGCGAGCGCGTCGCTGCCGTACGCGCCGCCGTCGATCAGCACGCCGACGTGGCCGGCGATGCCGCGATCGCGCTCGACCTGTTCGACCGCGCGCACGAGCAGGCGCTTCAGCGTCTTGATCCGCGCTTCGTCCGCGCCGGCCTGCACCGCGAGCTCGTAGAACTGGCTGCGATGGTCGAACGCCATCACGCACAGGTCGTCCCAGTCGCGGCGCGGCACCGTCACGCGATGCAGGTGCGCGAGCGTGCGGTCGGCATCGACTACCGGATTGCGGCTGCCGTCGAACCAGTGCGCGAGTTCGGCCGGCGTCGGCATCGCGGCCGAGCACGCGTGGCGCGACACGACGATCGCGCCGCACGCGTTCGCGATGCGCGTCGATTCGGCCCAGTCGCGCCCGCGCAGCAGCCCCGACAGCAGGCCCGACAGGAATGCGTCGCCCGCGCCGAGCACGTTGAGCACCTCGACGCGCTCGCCGAGAAAGGTCGGCGCAGCGTCGATGCTGGCCGGAATGTCGCCTTCGATCACGCAACAGCCGAGCGCACCGCGCTTGACGACCAGCGTCGCGTTCGTGATCGCGCGCACCGCCTGCAACGACCCGACCAGGTCGTGCGGTACGCCGCCCGCGATCAGGAATTCTTCCTCCGTGCCGACCAGCAGGTCGAATTCGCCGAGCACCTGCTGCAACTGCCGCGTCACCTGCGCGTCGGGCACGTAGCGGTTTTCGCCGGCGCCGCGTGCGGTCAGTCCCCACAGCACCGGCCGGTAGTCGATGTCGAGGATGCGCACCGTGCCGTGGCTGCGCGCATACGTCAACGCGGTCAGCGACGCCTCGCGCGTACCCGGCGTCGACAGATGCGTGCCGGTGATCGCGAGCGCGCGGCAACCGGCGATGAAGTCCTCGCGGATCTCGTCGGCGCGCACGGCCATGTCCGCGCAGTTCTCGCGCACGAACAGCAGCGGAAACGTATCGCGATCCCTCAGCCCGAGCAGCACCAGCGCGGTGAGGCGCTCGCGGTCGGTCTGCAACTGGCTCGTGTCGCAGCCTTCGCGCTCGAGCGTCTCGCGCAGGAAGCGGCCCATCTGCTCGTCGCCGACGCGCGAAATCATCGCGGTCTTCAGCCCGAGCCGCGCGACGCCGAACGCGACGTTGCCCGACGAGCCGCCGAGATACATCTGGAAGCTGCGCGCGTCCTCGAGGCGGCTGCCGTACTGCTGCGCATAGAGATCCACGGCCACGCGGCCGAGGCAGGCGAGATCGATGGGGCGGTCACTCGGAAAGTTCAGCAGGCTCATATCACGTGTCACGCTCGCGGCCGGCGTTCGGCGCTGCCGGCAGATTAGGGGACCGATCCGGCGACGGCTGTCCGCAGCAGGTGCTGCACGACGCGAGGCTGCCTGTCGCCGGGATTCGGGCTACGGAACGGAGTCTAGACTTTTTGGAAATCCAGTTCCCTAGGTGAAATCACGTAGAAATAAATTTCCAAATTTTCGAGGAAGTGATCTACAGTTTCATCCGGATGCTTCAGTCCCGATCGGACCCGATCGGACTCGGCCCGGCGGCGCGCAACGCGCCGTCTTCCGCCCCCCGGAGATGAGGAGACAGATTGATCATGAAGACCAAGCTGATGGCCGTCGCGGCCGCCGCGATCCTGGCTGCGCCGCTCGCGCATGCCGAGAAGATCGGCGTGACGATGGCATCGTTCGACGACACATTCCTGACCATCCTGCGCAACAGCATCGCCGATTCGGCGAAGAAGGACGGCGCGACGGTGCAGATCGAGGACGGCGGCAACGACGTCGGCAAGCAGTTGAGCCAGGTCCAGAACATGATCGCGCAGAAGGTCGACGCGATCATCGTGAACGCGGTCGATACCGACGCGACGCCGAAGATCACGAAGATGGTGACCGCCGCGAAGATCCCGCTCGTCTACGTGAACCGCAAGCCGGTCGATTTCGACAAGCTGCCGGCCGGCGTCGCGGTCGTCGCCTCCGACGAAAAGCAGTCGGGCACGCTGCAGGCGCGCCAGGTGTGCAAGCTGCTCGGCGGCAAGGGCGACATCCTCGTGCTGATGGGCGAGCTGTCCAACGAATCGGCGCGCGCCCGCACCAAGGACATCGAGGACGTGATCGCGACGAAGGATTGCGCGGGCATGAAGATCGTCGACAAGCGCGAAGGCAAGTGGAGCCGCACGCAGGGCCAGGACATCACGATGAACTGGCTGAGCTCCGGGACCAAGTTCGACGCGATCGTGTCGAACAACGACGAAATGGCGATCGGCGCGATCAACGCGCTGAAGGCCGCGCGCAAGCTCACGCCGAAGACCGTCGTCGCCGGCATCGACGCGACGCCGGACGGGCTTGCCGCGATGAAGGCCGGCGAGCTGAAGGTGTCGGTGTACCAGAACGCGACCGGGCAGGGCGCGCAGGCGGTGGCCGCGGCGCTCAAGCTCGCGAAGAAGCAGCCCGTCGATCGCTACGTGAACGTGCCGTTCGAGCTCGTGACGCCCGACAACATGAACCAGTACGCGAAGCACTGACCGGTTTTTCCGTTGAACTGCGCGGGCCCGGTACGCCGGGTTCGCGCGACTTGTCGAGGAACGTCCATGTTTACAGCCAGGATCGCGCGCCCGATGGCCGCCGGCGACGCCCCGGCGGCTTCGTCCGGGGCGGCCGGCGCGTCCGGTTCGCCGCCGCCTTCCGCGGCCGACTGCGTGCTCGAGGTGCGCGGGGTCGGCAAGTCCTTTCCCGGCGTCGTCGCGCTCGACGGCGTGCAGTTCCGCGTGCGCCGCGGCACCGTTCATGCGCTGATGGGCGAGAACGGCGCCGGCAAGTCCACGCTGATGAAGATCATCGCGGGCGTCTACACGCCCGACCAGGGCGAAATCCTGATCAACGGCGAACCGGTCGTGCTGAACGGCCCGCTCGACGCGCTCGACCGCGGGATCGCGATGATCCATCAGGAACTCAACCTGATGCCGTACATGACGGTCGCGGAGAACATCTGGATCCGCCGCGAACCGAAGAACCGCTTCGGCCTGATCGATCACGCCGAGCTGCGCCGCCGCACGGCCGCGCTGTTCGAGCGGCTGTCGATCGACATCGATCCGGAAACCGACGTGCGCACGCTGACGGTCGCGAGCCGCCAGATGGTCGAGATCGCGAAGGCCGTGTCGTTCGACTCGGACGTGCTGATCATGGACGAGCCGACCTCCGCGCTGACCGACAAGGAAGTCACGCACCTGTTCCGGATCATTCGCCAGCTGCGCGAGCAGGGCAAGGGCATCGTCTACATCACGCACAAGATGAACGAGCTGTTCGAGATCGCCGACGAGTTCTCGGTGTTCCGCGACGGCAAGTACATCGGCACGCATGCGTCGAGCGACGTCACGCGCGACGACATCATCCGCATGATGGTCGGGCGCGAGATCACGCAGATGTTCCCGAAGGAGGACGTGCCGATCGGCGACGTCGTGCTGTCGGTGAAGGATCTCTGCGTCGACGGCGTGTTCCGCGACGTGAGCTTCGAGCTGCGCGCGGGCGAAATTCTCGGCGTCGCCGGCCTCGTCGGCTCGGGGCGCTCGAACGTCGCGGAGGCGCTGTTCGGCGTCGTGCCGGCCACCTCGGGCGAAATCCGCATCGACGGCAAGCCGGTGCGGATCGCGACGCCCGCGCAGGCGATGAAGCACGGGATGGCGTTCCTCACCGAGGACCGCAAGGATTCCGGCTGCTTCCTGAATCTCGACCTGCTCGCGAACATGGAAGCGGCGGTGCTCAGCCACCGCTACGTGAAGTTCAATTTCGTGCAGCAGGCGCAGTTGAAGCGCGACTGCGAGGAAATGAGCCGGATGCTGCGCGTGAAATCGCCCGGGCTGCACGAGGAAATCCAGAACCTGTCGGGCGGCAACCAGCAGAAGGTGCTGATCGGCCGGTGGCTGCTCACGCAGCCGCGCATCCTGATTCTCGACGAACCGACCCGCGGCATCGACGTCGGCGCGAAGGCCGAGATTCACCGGCTCGTCAGCGCGCTCGCGGGCAAGGGCGTCGCGGTGCTGATGATCTCGTCGGAAATGCCGGAAGTGCTCGGGATGAGCGATCGCGTGATGGTGATGCACGAAGGGCGCATGACCGGCATCGTCGATCGCAAGGACGCCGACCAGGTCCGCATCATGGATCTCGCGTCGCGCTGAGCCGAAACAAGATTGGAGACAACTGAAATGGGCAACCTGAACCCGGTCGCGGATGCGCAGACCATGACACTCAAGTCGCGGCATACGAAGTGGCCGCCCGAACTGAGCATCTTCCTCGTACTGGTCGGCATCAGCCTGTTCTTCGAGATCGTCGGCTGGATCGTCGTCGGCCAGAGCTTCCTGTTCAATACCGAGCGGCTCGAGATCATCGTGCTGCAGATGGCCGTGATCGGCATCATCGCGGTCGGCGTGAACCTCGTGATCATCACCAGCGGGATCGACCTGTCGTCGGGGTCGGTCGTCGCGGCGGCGGCCGTCGTGTCGGCGAGCCTCGCGCAGGTGTCCGACTTCCCGCGCGCGGTGTTTCCGCACCTCACCGACTTGCCGATCATCTGGCCGGTGCTGGCCGGCGTGTGCGTCGGGCTGCTGGTCGGCCTGCTGAACGGCTCGCTGATCGCGATGACGGGCATCCCGCCGTTCATCGCGACGCTCGGCACGATGGTCGCCGCGCGCGGCTTCGCGAAGTGGTTCACCAACGGGATGCCGGTGTCGATGCTGACCGACCAGTTCGCGGCGATCGGCGCGGGCGCCAACCCGGTGATCATCTTTCTCGTGATCGCCGCGATCTTCCACGTCGTGCTGCGCTATACGCGCTTCGGCAAGTACACCTATGCGATCGGCGCGAACCGCCATGCGGCCGTCGTGTCGGGCATCAACGTCACGCGGCACCTGGTGTTCGTCTATGCGATCGCGGGCCTGCTGAGCGGGATCGCCGGCACGGTGACGGCCGCGCGCGCGATCTCCGGCCAGTCGGGCATGGGCGTGATGTACGAGCTCGATGCGATCGCGGCCGTCGTGATCGGCGGCACGTCGCTGTCGGGCGGCCTCGGCCGCGTGACGGGCACCGTGATCGGCGTGCTGATCCTCGGCGTGATGACGTCGGGCTTCACGTTCATCCGCATCGACGCGTACTACCAGGAGATGGTGAAGGGCGCGATCATCGTCGCGGCCGTGATCGCCGACCAGTACCGCAACAAGAAGTCGCGCCGTTGAGCGCGCGCGTGATCCCAAAATCAGACTTCGCATAGGACACCCGATGAAGATCGCGCTGGACCCCTACATGATTCGCCATCTGCCGCTCGACCGGCTGCCGCACGCGGTGGCCGAGCTCGGCTACGACCAGATCGAGCTGTCGCCGCGCAGCGACTTTCTCGACTGGTGGGTGATGCCGCGTGCGACGCGGGAACGCATGGCCGCGTTCCGCCAGGCGCTGCGCGCGAGCGGCGTCGGCCTCGCGTCGCTGCAGCCGATGTACCGCTGGGCAAGCCCGTTCGACGACGAGCGGCAATGGTCGGTGCGCTGCTGGAAGAAGGCGATCGAGGTGGCAGTCGAGATGGAGTGCCCGCTGATGGTGTCGGAGTTCGGGCGCGGCGCGTCGCCCGAGCGCTCGGTCGGCGAGCGGCCGGGCGCGAACCCGAAGGAGCTGTGCGAGGCCGCGTGGTTCCGCTCGATGGACGAGCTGCTGCCGATCTTCGAGCGCGAACGCATCGTGCTGTCGGTCGAGCCGCATCCGGAGGACTGGATCGAGCAGTTGCAGCCGGCGATCGACATCGTCACGAACCTCGGTTCGCCGTCGCTGAAGCTGTCGTACATCGCGCCGCACACGTTCTACTACGGCGACGACATGGCCGCGATGATCGCGCAGGCCGCGCCGATCCTCGCGCACGTGCGCGTGGCCGACACGTTCGACCACCGCAAGAGCAGCCAGCTGCGCTACATCGTGAACCCGCCCGGCTCGAACCAGATCCGCGTGCACCAGCATCTCGACATCGGGCAGGGCGAGATCGACTGGGACGTGTTTTTCCGCGCGCTCGGCGCGGCCGGTTTCGACGGCGTGATGTCGTCGTGCGTGTTCGCGTGGGAAGACCGCGCGGAAGCGTCGTCGCGCTACATGCGCGACGCGATCCAGCGCTACGTCGATCGCCATTTCGATCGCACCGCGCGCTGAACGGCTGATGACCGATGACTGACCGGCGCGGCACGGGCCGCGTCGCTGATGAACGAACGACTGGAGAGAACTGCATGACCTTGCAAATCGGCGTGATCGGCTGCGGCGCGATCGGCCAGGACCACATCCGCAGACTGACCCGCACGCTGTCCGGCGCGCGCGTCGTGGCCGTCAACGACATCGATCCGCAGCAGGCGCGCGATGCGGTGACGAAGTACGGGCTCGACGCCGAGATCTACGGCGACGGCCACGAAGTGGTCGCGGCCGCCGACGTGCAGGCCGTGCTCGTCACGTCGTGGGGGCCGACGCACGAAGCGTTCGTGCTCGACGCGATCGCGCACGGCAAGCCGGTGTTCTGCGAGAAGCCGCTGGCCGTCACGGCCGACGGCTGCATGCGGATCGTCGAAGCGGAAGTCGCGCACGGCAAGCGGCTCGTGCAGGTCGGCTTCATGCGGCCGTACGACGAAGGCTATCGCGCGCTCAAGCGCGTGATCGACAGCGGCCAGATCGGCGCGCCGCTGATGCTGCATTGCGCGCACCGCAACCAGTCGGTCGGCGAGCGCTACACGACCGACATGGCGATCACCGACACGCTGATCCACGAACTCGACGTGCTGCGCTGGCTGCTCGGCGAGGACTACACGAGCGCGCAGGTCGTCTATCCGAAGAAGACGCGCCATGCGAGCGCGCATCTCGCCGATCCGCAGATCGTGCTGCTGGAGACCGCGAGCGGCGTGCGCATCGACGTCGAGATCTTCGTGAACTGCCAGTACGGCTACGACATCCAGTGCGAGGTGGTCGGCGAGCAGGGCATCGCGAAGCTGCCCGATCCGCCCGCCGTCGGGCTCAAGCATGCGGCGCGGCAGTCGGTCGAGATCATGACCGACTGGAAGGAGCGCTTCATCGCGTCGTACGACGTCGAGTTGCAGGCGTTCATCGACGGTGTGCGGCAGGGCGCGCTGACCGGGCCGTCCGCGTGGGACGGCTACGCGGCGGCGGTCGCGGCCGACGCGTGCGTGCGGGCCCAGCAGAGCGGCGCGGTCGAGCCGATCGCGATGGCCGAGCGTCCCGCGTTCTATCGCGGCTGACCCGCGGCTGCGCGCCGCTTACTTGCCGGACCGACCGACATGACGATGAAGATTGGCTGCGCGCCCTGCTGCTGGGGCGTCGACGACGTGAAGAACCCGCACCTGCCGCCGTGGCGGCACGTGCTTGCCGAGGCCGCGCAGGCCGGCTACTCGGGCATCGAGCTCGGGCCGTACGGCTACATCCCGCTCGATCTCGACGCGGTGAGCGCGGAGCTCGAACGGCAACGCCTGAGCATCACGGCCGGCACGATCTTCGACGATCTCGTGTCGCCGGAGAACCTGCCGAACCTGCTGCGCCAGACGCGCGACATCTGCGCGCTGATCACGCAACTGCCGAAGCTGCCGACGCAGGACGGCCAGCGCTACGCGGCGCCATACCTGGTCGTGATGGACTGGGGCCACGAGGAACGCGACTACGCGGCCGGCCACGGCGATCGCGCGCCGCGGCTGTCCGCCGAGCGCTGGGCGCGGATGGTCGACCATATCCGGCAGATCGCGACGATCGCGCGCGACGAGTTCGGCGTGCGCGCGGTGATCCATCCGCATGCGGGTGGCTACATCGAGTTCGCGGACGAGATCGACCGGATCGTCGCCGATATGCCGGCCGACACGGCGGGCCTGTGTCTCGACACCGGCCACCTGTATTACTCGGGCATGGACCCCGAAACGTGGTTGCGCCGCCATGCGGCACGGCTCGACTACGTGCACTTCAAGGATATCGACGCGGCCGTATACGACGCGGTGATGGGCGAGCACATCGCGTTCTTCGCGGCCTGCGCGCGCGGCGTGATGTGCCCGATCGGCACCGACGTGCTCGACTACCCGGCGATCCGCCAGGCGCTCGTCGACATCGGCTACGCGGGCTACATCACGATCGAACAGGAGCGCGACCCGCGCAACGCCGGCACGAGCCTGCGCGACGTCGCCGCGAGCCGCGCGTTTCTCGCGTCGGCCGGTTTTGCATGATCCCCTGAACCCGCACCAGGAACACCACCATCATGATTGACGGACAGATTCTGCTTGGCCATTCGATTCGCTGGGGCATGGTCGGCGGCGGTCTCGGCAGCCAGATCGGCTACAGCCACCGGTCGGCCGCGCTGCGCGACGGCAGCTTCCAGCTGGTCGCCGGCGCATTCGACCTCGATCCCGAGCGCGGCCGCCAGTTCGGCGTGAAGCTCGGTGTCGCGGCCGAGCGCTGCTATCCCGACTACGCGACGATGTTCGACGCCGAGGCGCGTCGCCCCGACGGCATTCGTGCGGTGTCGATCGCGACGCCGAACAACACGCACTTCGAGATCTGCCGCGCCGCGCTGAACGCGGGGCTGCACGTGGTCTGCGAGAAGCCGCTGTGCTTCACGACCGAAGAGGCCGAGGCGCTGCAGCGTCTGTCGGTCGAGAAGAACCGGATCGTCGGCGTCGCGTACGGCTATTCCGGACACCAGATGATCGAACAGGCGCGCGAGATGATCGCGCGCGGCGATCTCGGCGAGATCCGCATCGTGCAGATGCAGTTCGCGCACGGCTTCCACAGCGAGGGCGTCGAGGCCGCGAGCGCGGCCGCGCGCTGGCGCGTCGATCCGAAGTTCGCGGGCCCGAGCTACGTGCTCGGCGACATCGGCACGCATCCGCTGTACATCTCCGAGGTGATGGCGCCGGCACTGAAGATCCGGCGGCTGATGTGTTCGCGGCAGAGCTTCGTGAAGAGCCGCGCGCCGCTCGAGGACAACGCGTTCACGATCATGGAATACGACACCGGCGCGATCGGCTACGTATGGTCGAGCGCGGTGAATGCCGGCTCGATGCACGGGCAGAAGGTGCGCGTGATCGGCTCGAAGGCGAGCATCGAATGGTGGGACGAGCATCCGAACCAGTTGCGCTACGAAATCCAGGGGCAGCCCGCGCAGGTGCTCGATCGCGGGATGCCGTACCTCCATCCGCACGCATTGCGCGAAGACCGCATCGGCGCCGGGCATCCGGAAGGGTTGTTCGAGGCCTGGTCGAACCTCTACGCGCGCTTCGCGCTCGCAATGGACGCGGCCGATCGCGGCGACATGGCGGCGGTGAAGGCCATCCGTATTCCGGACGTGCACGCCGGTGTCGAGGGCGTACGGTGGGTCGAGAATTGCGTGCGTTCGGCCGATGCGGGCAGCGTGTGGGTCGACTATCGTTGAAACGGGGGCGGGCCGGCTGCGCCGCGCGTCGTCGCGTTTGGTCGCGTTTGTTCGCGACCGCCGGCCTCGGTAGACGCCCTAATCTTTACGACGCCGCGAGCGCGTTGGACAATCGTTTTCAGTCTTGCCGTGGAGCGTGTGCAAGTGATGATCGAGCGCGTGGGAGCGAGCAGGCGGCGCGGGCCGTGCCGCAAACGTGATTAAATTCGCCCTTCATGCATGTATCCAGTCGAGCCCCGGGCCGTGCCGGCCAGCCACGCGCGCGCACCGGGGCCGTCAACTTCGCGCTATCCGATGAGTTCATCCGAGAAACCTCCCGCCACCGTCGAGGCGTTCCTGCAGCACCTGACGCAGGAGTACGACAGCCTCAGCAATCGCCTGAAGGTGATTGCGCGCCACGTGGAAACGCATCGGGACCAGCTTGGGCTGGAAGGCATCCAGTCGCTCGCGGAGGCCTGCGGCGTGCAGCCGTCGGCCGTCGTGCGCTTCGCGAAGCACTTCGGCTTCTCCGGGTTCTCCGAGATGCAGCGGCTGTTCCGCGAAGGGCTCGCGCAGCAGATCGCGCCGGGGCGCGCGTACAACCTGCGGCTGCGCGACGTGATCGAGGCCGGCTCGTCGAGCCTGCAGCCCGAACAGATCGCCGACGAATTCATCAAGGGCAGCATTGCCGGGATGCAGCAGTTGCGGCAGACGCTCGATTCGCAGGCGCTCGCGCAGGCCGTCGACCTGCTCGCCGATACGCAGGCGATCTGGATCGCCGGGTCGCGGCGCGCGTTCCCGATCGCCGTGTATCTCGACTATGCGCTGCAGCACACGGACAAGCGGATCGGGCTGTTCAGCGCGCTCGGCAGCATGCATCTCGGCCAGATCCGCTCGGTGCGCGAGGGCGACGTGATGATCGCGATCTCGTTCATGCCGTATGCGGACGAGACCGTGCAGGTCGCGCAGCAGGCCGCGCAGCGCGGCGCGCGGTTGATCGCGATCACCGACAGCCGGATGAGCCCGCTCGCGCGGGAGGCGGAAGTGACGCTGATGGTGCAGGACAGCGCGACGTTCGGTTTTCGTGCACTGACGGCCACGATGGGCCTCGCGCAGAGCCTGTTCGTCGCGCTCGCGTACCGGCTCGAGCTGTCGTACCTGCCGACCGCCGACGGCGCGCACGGCACGAAGGCCGGTTGATCCCGGCTGGCGGTGCGCCGCCCGCCGAACGCAGCGGCGGAGGGCGCTCCGGCCGGCTTACTTCGCGGTCGGCATCGCGAATTCGGCGCCCTTGCCGATGCTCGACGACCAGCGCTGCATCACCGACTTCTGGCGCGTGTAGAAGCGCACGCCTTCCTCGCCGTACGCGTGCATGTCGCCGAACAGGCTCTTCTTCCAGCCGCCGAAGCCGTGCCATGCCATCGGCACCGGAATCGGCACGTTGATGCCGACCATCCCCACCTGGATGCGCCGCGCGAATTCGCGCGCGATCCCGCCGTCGCTCGTGAAGCACGACACGCCGTTGCCGAACTCGTGCGCGTTGATCAGGTCGACCGCTTCGCCGAAATCCTTCACGCGCACACAGCCGAGCACCGGCCCGAAGATCTCTTCCTTGTAGATCCGCATGTCGGGTTTCACGTGATCGAACAGCGTGCCGCCGGTGAAGAAGCCTGCCTCGCGGCCCGGCACGCGCAGCCCGCGGCCGTCGACCACCAGTTGCGCACCTTCGTTCACGCCTTGCTCGATATAGCCTTCGATGCGCTTCAACGCTTCGCCGGTGACGATCGGGCCCATCTCGACTTCCGGCGACATTCCGTCGCCGATCACCAGCTTGCGCGCGCGCTCGGCGACGGCCGGCACGATCTTGTCGGCCACGTCGCCGACCAGCACCGCGATGCTGATCGCCATGCAGCGCTCGCCGGCCGAGCCGTACGCGGCGCCGATCAGCGCGTCGACCGTCTGGTCGATGTTCGCATCGGGCATCACGACGAGGTGGTTCTTCGCGCCGCCGAGCGCCTGCACGCGCTTGCCCGACTGCACCGCGCGCTGCTGCACGTAGGCCGCGATCGGCGTCGAGCCGACGAAGCTGACGGCCTGCACGTCCGGGTGGTCGAGGAGGGCATCGACCGCGCCCTTGTCGCCCTGCACGACGTTGAACACGCCGGCGGGCAGGCCTGCCTGCGTGAGCAGGTCGGCGATGAACAGCGCGGCCGACGGGTCGCGCTCGCTCGGCTTCAGCACGAACGTGTTGCCCGTCGCGAGCGCGACCGGGAACATCCAGCACGGCACCATGCACGGGAAGTTGAACGGCGTGATGCCCGCGACGACGCCGAGCGGCTGGCGCATCGTCCAGTTGTCGATGCCGGTGCTGACCTGGTCGGTGAAGTCGCCTTTCAGCAGTTGCGGCACGCCGCACGCGAATTCGATGATGTCGATGCCGCGTGCGACTTCACCCTGCGCGTCCGAGAACACCTTGCCGTGCTCGGCGGTGATGATCGCCGCGAGCGTGTCGCGGTGCTCGTTCATCAGCTGCAGGAAGCGGTGCAGCACGCGCGCGCGGCGGATCGGCGGCGTGTCGGCCCAGGCCGGGAACGCGGCACGGGCCGACGCGACGGCCCGTTCGACCTCGTCGTTGCCGGCGAGCGCGACGCGGCGCACCGCGCGACCGAGCGCGGGATTGAAGACGTCCTGGAAGCGGCCGCTGCGGCCGGCGACGGGCGCGCCGTCGAGGTAGTGGCCGACGTCGGCGTCGGACGTATAGGCGGGAACCGTGGTCATGCGTGTCTCCTGGGAATAGGGGGTGGACGGAACCTAGTCTAGGCAAAGCGGCAGGGCGCGAGAAGACCGCGAAACTTGATTCACTGTTCAGAATTCTGAATAATCAGTGGATGAATCAGCAAAATGTCCAGGCGCTCTGGCCGCATATCCATTCACTGACGGTGCTGGCCGCGGCCGGCAGTTTCACCGCTGCCGCGCAGCGGCTCGGCATCAGCAAGGCCGCGATGAGCCAGCGCATCGCCGATCTCGAAAAGGCGGCCGGCGTGCCGCTCGTGCGCCGCACCACGCGCAGCGTGCGGCTCACCGACGCGGGCCAGACGCTCGTCGACAGCACGCGCGACGCGTTCGAGT
The DNA here is from genome assembly GCF_029522185.1 of Burkholderia sp. IO2. Classification (NCBI taxonomy): domain Bacteria; kingdom Pseudomonadati; phylum Pseudomonadota; class Betaproteobacteria; order Burkholderiales; family Burkholderiaceae; genus Burkholderia; species Burkholderia sp. IO2. Next base: position 60,754 of record NZ_JAKWFH010000032.1, read on the forward strand.
CGATCGGCCAGCACTTCGCGCGCGTGAAGGATCTCGCCGGCGAGCCGCGCGGGCTGCTGCGCGTGACGGCGCCGGTCGCGCTTGGCCGCCAGCAGGTCGTGCCGCACCTGCCCGATTTCCTGCGCCAGCATCCGGGCGTACAGATCGAGCTCGACCTGTCGGACCGCCTGCATTCGCTGACGCAGGAGGGCTTCGACCTCGCGATCCGCCATACGACCACCGCACCGCAGACCCACGTCGCATGGAAGCTGTGCGACACGCGTTCGCTGCTGGTCGCGAGCCGCGACTATCTCGACGCGCGCGGCGCGCCGCGCCACCCGAGCGAACTCGTCGATCACAGCTGCCTGTGCTACCTGCGCGACAACGAGCCGGCCGCGTGGAGCTTCGAGCCGGACGGCCGCCGGCGCCAGCGCGTGAGCGTGCCGGTGCGCGGCAGTTTCGCAGCGAACAACAGCGAGGCGATGCGCGAGGCCGCGCTCGGCGGGCTCGGCATCGCGCTGCTGCCGGACTTCAGCGCGCGGCGCGATCTCGACGCCGGCCGGCTCGTCGCGCTGCTCGACGGCTGGCGGCCGTCGGGCGCGTTCGGCGACCACATTTTCGCGATCCGCCCGTACAGCCCGGTCGTGCCGAGCGCGGTGCGCGCGCTCGTGCGGCATCTGCGCGAACGGCTCGCGGGCGGCTTTTCCGGCGCGTGAGCCGGGCGCCGGCGGGCGCCCGGCCGTGGGCGGGCCGGGCAGGCGCCGCGGCGCTGCGGTAAAATCGCGGCTTCCTCCCGCGCCGTGTGTGGCGCGTCATTCGAAGGTCGACAGCCGATGCAGATTCACAAGGAAGTGGACGCGCGCGGGCTCAATTGCCCGTTGCCGATCCTGCGTGCCAAGAAAGCGCTTGCCGATATGGAAAGCGGGCAGATCCTCAAGGTGCTCGCGACCGATCCGGGCTCGCAGCGCGATTTCGCCGCGTTCGCGAAGCAGACGGGCAACGAGATCGTCGAATCGACGACCCAGGACAAGACCTTCGTGTTCCTGATGCGTCGCCGCTGACGGCGCGCGTCGCACGTCCCGCCGCGCCGGGCTCCTGGCCGGCGCGCTTGACCGGGCGCCCCTAGCCGGGCGCCCCTCTCTGACAATTCTTAAACCTCGTTGCGTGACCGGCTGCGTATACTGACCCGGCCGGTCGTCCGCTCCCAGCGGAGGCGCCGGCCACGGTACGTCGTACGGCGGGCACGGGGGCCATGCCTGACGCTACCGTCGTACAACGGGGAGAGGACATGTCCTTCAGACCAGGGACCCTTCGAAGTCCGTCCGGAGCGGAAAGCATTGCGCCCGTGCGCACCTCGGAATTGAGCCGGATCGAGCTCGATCCGCAACAGGACCGCCACGCGCGTGCCGCGCTGGAGGCGTATGCGGATTCGGCCGCGGCCGAGATGCCGTGGCTGGCCGAATGGCTCGACGAACGGCTGCGCGACGCCGCGCGGGACGACGGCTCCGGCCTGACCTACTGCGGTGCGACGATCGAACGCGTGTTCGATCTGGCGCAGGCATGGGCGGCAGGCCAGCCCGACTATGCGGCCCATGCCTGGGAGCGGGTGCGCGACCAGCTGCAGCGGATGCTTGCGCAACCGCCGCTGTCGGAGTCGCCGTCGCCACGCATGCCGATCGACGATTTTGCCGAGCCGGTGGCCGGCATCGCGGGCGCCGAATAGGCGCCCGGTTGCGCAACAGAAAGGATTATTCGAAGAAAGGGCGATAGTCCGCGCAATTTCTTGGCGAATTTCATACTACTATGATGAAATCGCCGGTTCGTCCGTGCCCCGTTTTTGAGATATTTGACCGGGGTCGCCGGTTTGCGCAGGTGGCGCAAGCGGCGAACGACGGCTCGCCGGCCGGTATCCGGACGCCGCGCGCAGGCTGCGCGGCCGGGGCAGGCGCGGGAGCCGGATGGACGAATCGACTTCGATTTGCGGGGTGCTATGAGAATTGCTGTACTGGATGACGATCCGGCCCAGACGGATTTCGTCAGTCAAACGCTGACGGCCGTTGGCCATACGTGCTATGCGTTCAAGGAAGGCAAGGCCCTGAAGAAGCGCCTGCAGCGCGAGACGTTCGATCTGCTGGTGCTCGACTGGAACGTGCCCGACATGTCCGGCGAGGAAGTGCTCAAGTGGGTGCGCGCCAATCAAACCGAGCACAGCCTGCCGATCATCTTCATGACGAGCCGCGACGACGAGGCGGGGATCACGCAGATCCTCAACGCCGGCGCCGACGATTACGTGGTCAAGCCCGTGTCGGGCCCGATCCTGCGCGCGCGCATCGGTTCGCTGCTGCGCCGCGCGTATCCGGTCAACGCCGAGGCGACCGTCCGCGAATTCGACCAGTTCCGTTTCGACGTGAACCTGAAGCAGGCGTACGTCGGCGACAAGGCCGTGAGCCTCACGCAAAAGGAATTCGAGCTCGCGCTGCTGCTGTTCCAGCATCTCGACCGGCCGCTGTCGCGCGCGCACATTCTTGACCTCGTGTGGAAGCAGGCGACCGACATTCCGTCGCGCACGATGGACACGCATATTTCGATGCTGCGTACCAAGCTCGGCCTACGGCCCGAAAACGGCTACCGTCTGGCGCCGATCTATGGGTACGGCTACCGGCTCGAGCGGGTCGGCCAGGGGGAACCGGAGTGACCATGCGAATCACGCAGCGCACGGCGAGTGTGCGCACGGCGGCGCTGCGCGCCGCCTGCGCGGTCGCGTTGGCGTTCACCGCGCAGCAGGCCGCGGCGCAGCCGCCCGCCGCCGCGGGCAAGATGGTCGTCTATCGCACGCAGGCGGGCGACACGCTGTACGACGTCGCCGCGCGCTACCTGCAGGGCGCGGACGACTGGCAACTGCTCCAGCAGATCAACGGCGTGCCGGCGCCGAAGCACCTGCAGCCCGGCGTCGCGCTGAAGCTGCCGGTCGCGCGGCTGCGCAAGGAAAAGCTCACCGCACGCGTGATCGCGGTGCAGGGCACGGCCGAGCGCGCGTCCGGCGCGGCTTTCGCGCCGCTCGCGAACGATGCGACGCTCGCCGAAGGCGACCGCGTGCGCACCGGCCCGAACGGCTTCGTGACGATCGAGCTGACCGACGGCACGCACATGAGCCTGCCGCCCGACAGCCAGCTCGACCTGAAGTCGCTGCGCCGCACGGTGCTGACCGGCACGCTCGATCGCGAGTTCGAACTCACGCGCGGCTCGGTCGACAGCGAAGTCACCCACCTGAAGAAGCGCGACGACCGCTTCCAGATCCGCTCGCCGTCGGTCGTGGCCGGCGTGCGCGGCACGCGTTTTCGCGTGAACTACGACGCGGCCGGCAATGCGGCGACGCGCGTCGAAGTGCTCGACGGCACCGTCGGCGTCGCGGGCGGCCGGCAGCCGGCCGGCGCGACCCTCGTGCATGCGAACTTCGGCAGCGTCGCGACGTCGTCCGGCGCGGTCGGTGCGCCCGTCCAGCTGCTGGGCGCGCCCTCGCTCGCGCATCCCGACAAGGTGCAGGACGAGCCCGATGTCGCATTCGACGTCGCGCCGCTCCCGCAGGCGCAAGCGTATCGCGTGCAGCTCGCGCACGACGCGGGGCTGCTCGACCTGTTCCGCGAAACGCGCACCGATTCGCCGCGTGCGGTGTTCCGCGACGTGCCGAACGGGAATTACTTCGTGCGGATCGCCGCGATCGATGCGAACGGCCTCGAAGGGCTGCCGCGCACCTATGCGTTCGAGCGCCGCGTGATGGGGCTCGACGCGAGCGCGTCGCAAGGCGCGGGCGGTTACGAGTTCCGCTGGTCGCCGAACGGTTCGGGCAAGGGGGCGCGTTACCGGTTCGTGCTGTCGCGCTCGAAGGACCTGAGCGCGCCGGTCGTCGACCAAGTCGGCCTGCACGCGCGCCAGATCACCGTCGCGCACCTGCCGCCGGGCGACTATTTCTGGGCCGTGACCGTCGAGGAATTCGAAGGCGGCAAGTTCTACGAGAAGACCAGTCCGGTCAGCGCGTTCACGTTGTCGCGCTGACCCGCGGCGCATGAAACCCGACTCCGTTTCTCCGCGGCGGCGCCTCGGCCGCCGCTTCCTGATCGAATGGATCGCGATCGGCTGTCTCGGGATCGCGGTGATTCTCGCGTGCGCGCTCGGCCGCCTGTCGTCGAGCGTCGACGGGCTGATCTACGACCGGCTGCTGATGCTGCGCAGCCTGCCGCTGTCGCCCGACGTGGTCGTCGTCGACATCGACAACCAGAGCGTGTCCGCGCTCGGTCGCTGGCCGTGGCCGCGCGACGTGCATGCACGGCTGCTCGACACGCTCGCGCGCGCGCAGCCGGCCGCCGTCGTCTACGACGTGCTGTTTACCGAACCGTCGCCGGAGGATCGCACGTTCGCGGATGCGATGAGCCGCGTGCCGACTTTCCTGCCGGTGCTGTTGAGTCCCGAGCAGGCGGACGGCACGCGCTCGGTCGATCCGCCGGTCGCCGCGCTCGCCGCGCGCGCGACGGGGCTCGGCCATATCAATCTCGAAGTCGATCGCGACGGCATCGTGCGCAGCGTCGCGCTGTTCGAAAGCGACGGGCGCGTGCGCTGGCCGCAGCTGATGGTGCCCGTCTATCGGGCGATCCAGGCCGGCCGGCTGCACCCGGTCGGCGGCGTGCCCGGCGCGAACGCGCACGACCTGTCGCGCGATGCGGCGGGCGACGGCCGCTACCTGATCCCGTTCAGCCGCAATACGCCCGCGTATCCGACGCTGTCGTTCGACGACGTGCTCGAAGGGCGCGTGAAGCCCGACGCGCTGCGCGGCAAGATCGTCGTCGTCGGCGTGACCGCGTCGGGGCTGTACGACCGCTTCGCGACGCCGGTGTCCGGCGAGTTCGGCCCGCTCGCCGGCGTGTACATCCATGCGAACGTGCTCGACATGCTGGCAACCGGCAGCGCGATCTCGCCCGCGTCGCGCGCGGGGCTGTTCGTCGCGTCGCTGCTGCCGCTCGCCGTGTTGCTCGGCGGCTTCCTGATGCTGTCGCCGTGGCGCGCGCTGCTGCTGACGCTGAGCCTGGCCGCGCTCGCCGTCGTCGCGAGCCTCGTGCTGCTGTTCGAGGCGCGCATCTGGCTCACGCCGGCGCCGGCGATCTTCGGGTTGATTGCCGTCTACCCGATCTGGAACTGGCGGCGGCTCGAAATGACGATGTCGTACCTGCGTCGCGAGCTGCAGAAGCTTGCCGACGAACCGCACCTGCTGCCGGAGGCGCCGCGTACGCGCAGCGTCGGCGGCGACGTGCTGGAGCGGCAGATGGCGCTGATGGCGCAGGCCGCGCAGCGCGTGCAGGACATGAAGCGCTTCGTGTGGGACAGCCTCGACAGCATGCCCGAGCCGATCTTCGTGACCGATCTCGCGGGCACCGTGCTGATCGCGAACCATGCCGCGAAACGCTACGGGTCGCGGCTCGCGTTGCCGCTGCCGGAAGGGCGGCCGCTGCGCACCGCGCTTGGCGAGCTGACGTTCATGAAGACCGTCGACGGCAACGCCGAGCACGACGCGGCGATCCGCGAGCACTGGCCGGCCGTGCTCGATCCGACGCTCGAGGCCGAGCACGACGCGATGGCGCGCGGCATCGAGGTGCGCGATCGCGACGGGCTCGACCATCTGCTACGCTACGCGGCGTGTACCAACGCGCAAGGGCGCGTGACCGGCTGGATTGCCGGCCTCGTCGACGTGACCGAGCTGCACGCGGCCGAGCGGCAGCGCGAGGAAGCACTGCACCTGCTGTCGCACGACATGCGCTCGCCGCAGTCGTCGATCCTCGCGTTGGTCGAGATCGAGCGCGACCGCGTCGAGAGCGACGCGATGCGCGGGCTGCTCGCGCGGATCGAGCGCTATGCGCACCGCGCGCTGTCGCTCGCCGACGAGTTCGTGCAGCTGGCGCGCGCCGAGTCGCAGGCGTACCAGCTCGAGGTGACGAGCCTCGTCGACGTGCTGATCGATGCGAGCGACGAGGTGTGGCCGCAGGCGCAGGCGAAACACATCCGCGTCGAGACCGGCGTGGGCACCGACATGTGCTGGGTGCGCGCGGACCGTTCGCTGATCACGCGCGCCTTCGTGAACCTGCTGAACAATGCGGTCAAATACAGTCCGTCCGACACGGTGATCACGTGTACGCTGACGGTCGAGCACGCATCGAAGCGGATGTTCTGTACGATTCGCGATCAGGGGTACGGCATTGCGCCGGAAGATCAGCGGCATCTGTTCGAGCGTTTCAAGCGATTCCATGCCGGCGAGCGGCCCGAAATCTCGGGTTCCGGGCTCGGCATGGCGTTCGTGAAGACGGTCGTCACGCGCCATGGGGGCAGCGTGTCGGTCGACAGCGAAGTGGGTGTCGGTACCGCGGTGACGGTGTCGCTGCCCGCGATCGACGAGCCGTCCGCCTGACAGGGCCGGGCGCGACGGCAGGCATTTGGGGAAAGTCATGAGAAAGCAATGGGCAGCGACCGCGCTGGCGGCGTCGCTGTTGACGGGTTGCGCCGGCGTGACGACCGGCGTGAGCGCGGTCGGGCAGCCGAATGCATTTGCATCCGGTGCGCACGGCTACGATTTCGTGCGGACGGCCGCACAGGCGGGCGATGCCGAGTACCGGCAGATCGAGACGCTCGTGCGCGACGAGCTCGCGCGCCGCGGCTTCGATGCGCAGCCGCTCAAGGACGCGCGTTACCGGTTGTCGATCGCGTATGCGACGCAGCCGGCGGCGGTCGCGGCGATCGCCGAGCGGTGCGGCGCGGCGAGCAGCGCCTGCGTGACGGTCGACGGGCCCGCGCCGCTCGCGCTGCCGTTCATGGGGCGCGTGTACCGCCACGTGCTGACGCTGCGTTTCGTCGATGCGAAATCCGGCGCCGACGTCTATCGCGTATCGGCCTCGCTGCGCGACCGCGATCCGGGCACGCAGCAGGCCGCGCCGGCGCTCGTGAAGAGCGCGCTGGCGAAGGTGCCGTTCGGCGACGGCAGCGGCTGGCTGGTCAAGACGAAAAAAGACGACGCGGGCGGCATGCCGGGCGTCGTCTCGGTGAAGCCGGCCGACGCGCGCTGAAGCGGTGGCCGTGAGGTGAGGGCGGGCCCGACGGGGCGCGCCCTTGCCGCGTTCAGACGGTCGGTTGAGCGCCGTCGCGCGTGCGCAGGTACGTCTCGAACTCCGCACCGACTTCCGGGTGGCGCAGCGCGAATTCGACCGTCGCCTTCAGGTAGCCGAGCTTGCTGCCGCAGTCGTAGCGCGTGCCCTGATACTTGTAGGCCAGCACCTGTTCGTCGGCGAGCAACGCCTGGATCGCGTCGGTGAGCTGCAGCTCGCCGCCCGCGCCCGGCTTCAGTGCGCGCAGGTGCTCGAAAATCCGCGGCTTCAGGATGTAGCGGCCGACCACGCCGAGGTTCGACGGCGCGACTTCCGGCGCCGGCTTCTCGACGATCGCCGACATCTTGACGATCGACTCTTCCCATTCCTTGCCGTCGACGATGCCGTACGACTTCGTCTCCGACGGCGGGATCTCTTCGACGCCGATCACCGAGCTGTGATAGTGGTCGAACACGTCGACCATCTGCTTCATCACCGGCGGGTTGCCGTCGAGCAGGTCGTCCGCGAGGATCACCGCGAACGGGTTGTCGGCAACCAGCTTTTCCGCGCACAGCACCGCGTGGCCGAGGCCGAGCGCCTCCGGCTGGCGCACGTAGAAGCAGTCGACGTGGCTCGGCTTGATGCTGCGCACCAGTTCGAGCAGCTTTTCCTTGCCGCGCGCCTCGAGTTCGGCCTCGATCTCGTACGACTTGTCGAAGTGATCCTCGATCGCGCGCTTGCTGCGCCCGGTGACGAAGATCATCTCGGTGATGCCCGCCGCGATCGCTTCCTCGACCGCATACTGGATCAGCGGCTTGTCGACGACCGGCAGCATCTCCTTCGGGCTCGCCTTCGTTGCCGGGAGGAACCGCGTGCCGAGACCGGCAACGGGGAATACCGCCTTGGTGACTTTCAACATGATCGAACCTTTATTCCTGTAATCGACTTGTCAGACGGTCTATGTTCACGTCCGCATTATAGTGAACGCAAACGACCTTACCGTTTGTTACGCAGGCAACCGATCGAGCTGCGCACGCAGTTTTTCGAGCGTGCTCTGGAATTCCGCGACGCGTTTCTGCTCCTGTTCGACCACGGCCGGCGGGGCTTTCGCGACGAAAGCCTCGTTGCCGAGCTTCGCGTTGCACTTCGCGATCTCGCCCGTCAGGCGCGTGATTTCCTTCGACAGGCGCTCGCGTTCGGCCGCGACGTCGATTTCCACCTTCAGCACCAGCTTGTTCGGGCCGACGATCGCGATCGGCGCGCCGTGCGCTTCCTTGTCGAGCGCCGCTTCGTCCGCGAGGATCTGTACTTCCGACAGGCGCGCGAGCGCCTGGACGTACGGCGCGAACGAGCGCAGGCGCTCGGCGTCGCCCGCCGCGAGCAGCGGCACCTTGGTGGCCGGCGACAGGTTCATCTCGCCGCGCAGGTTGCGGCACGCGTCGACGATCGCCTTCAGGTCGGCCGCCCACTGCTCGGACGCCTCGTCGAGCTTCTGCAGGTTCGCGACCGGATACGCCTGCGTCATCAGCGACGCTTCGCCTTCGGCCTTGCCCTGCGGATAGCGGCCGGCGAGCGGCGCGACCTTCTGCCAGAGCGCTTCGGTGATGAACGGGATGACCGGGTGCGCGAGGCGCAGCACCGTTTCCAGCACGCGCAGCAGCGTGCGGCGGGTGGCGCGCTGCTGTTCCGGCGTGCCGTTCTGGATCTGCACCTTCGCGAGTTCGAGATACCAGTCGCAGTACTCGTCCCACACGAACTTGTAGATGCTGCTCGCGATGTTGTCGAAGCGGTAATCGGCGAAACCCTTCGCGATGTCGGCTTCGGTGCGCTGCAAGAGCGACACGATCCAGCGGTCGGCCGCGGAGAAGTCGAGGTAGCCGCCGGGGCCGCAGTCGCCCGCGCCGCACACTTCCGGCTTGTCGTTGCCGCAGTCGTGGCCTTCGCAGTTCATCAGCACGAAGCGCGTCGCGTTCCACAGCTTGTTGCAGAAGTTGCGATAGCCTTCGCAGCGCGCGAGGTCGAAATTCACGTTGCGGCCGAGCGTCGCCATCGACGCCATCGTGAAGCGCAGCGCGTCGGTGCCGAACGCGGGGATGCCGTCCGGGAATTCCTTGCGCGTCTTCTTCTCGATGGTCGCGGCCTGCTTCGGGTTCATCAGGCCCGTCGTGCGCTTCGCGACCAGCGACTCGAGGTCGATGCCGTCGACGATGTCGATCGGGTCGAGCGTGTTGCCCTTGCTCTTCGACATCTTCTGGCCTTCCGCGTCGCGCACGAGGCCGTGCATATAGACGGTATGGAACGGCACCTTGCCGGTGAAGTGCGTGGTCATCATCACCATCCGGGCGACCCAGAAGAAGATGATGTCGAAGCCGGTGACGAGCACCGACGACGGCAGGAAGTGCTTCAGTTCGGGCGTTTCGTTCGGCCAGCCGAGCGACGAGAACGGCACGAGCGCCGACGAGAACCACGTGTCGAGCACGTCTTCGTCACGCTTGAGCGCGCCCGTGTAACCCTTCGCGGCGGCTTGCGCGCGCGCGTCTTCCTCGTTGCGCGCAACGAACACCTCGCCGTTCTCGCCGTACCACGCGGGAATCTGGTGGCCCCACCACAGCTGGCGCGAGATGCACCAGTCCTGGATGTTCTCGAGCCACTGGTAGTAGGTGGTCGTCCAGTTTTCCGGGACGAACTTGATCTGGCCGTCGCGCACCACGTCGAGCGATACTTCGGTGATCGACTTGCCCGGATTGAACGTGCCTTCCGGCGCGGGCTTCGTCATCGCGACGAACCACTGGTCGGTCAGCAGCGGCTCGATCACGACGCCCGTGCGGTCGCCGCGCGGCACCATCAGCTTGTGCGGCTTCACGGAGTCGAGGAAGCCCTGCGCGTCGAGGTCGGCGACGATCGCCTTGCGCGCGTCGAAGCGGTCGAGGCCGCGATACTGCTCGGGGCCGTTGTCGTTGATCTTCGCGTCGAGCGTCAGGATCTCGATCGGTGCGAGCTTGTGGCGCACGCCGACCTGGTAGTCGTTGAAGTCGTGCGCGGGCGTGACCTTCACGACGCCCGTGCCGAATTCGCGGTCGACGTAGTCGTCGGCGATCACCGGGATCTCGCGGCCGGTCAGCGGCAGCGTGACGCGTTGGCCGATCAGGTGCGCGTAGCGTTCGTCTTCCGGATGGACCATCAGCGCGACGTCGCCGAGCATCGTCTCGGGGCGCGTGGTGGCGACGGTCAGCGAGCCCGAGCCGTCGACGAGCGGGTAGCGGATGTGCCACAGGTGGCCGTTTTCCTCTTCGCTGACGACTTCGAGGTCCGACACGGCGGTGAGCAGCACCGGATCCCAGTTGACGAGGCGCTTGCCGCGGTAGATCAGCCCTTGTTCGTACAGCGTGACGAACACGTCGCGCACGGCGGCCGACATCTTGTCGTCCATCGTGAAGTATTCGCGCGACCAGTCGGTCGATGCGCCGAGGCGGCGCACCTGGTCGGTGATCGTCGAGCCGGATTTCTGCTTCCATTCCCACACGCGCTCGACGAACTTCTCGCGGCCGAGATCGTGGCGCGACACGCCCTGCGCGTCGAGCTGGCGTTCGACGACGATCTGGGTCGCGATCCCCGCGTGGTCGGTGCCGGGCACCCACAGCGTGTTCTCGCCGAGCATCCGGTGGTAGCGGGCGAGGCCGTCCATGATCGTCTGGTTGAACGCGTGGCCCATGTGCAGCGTGCCCGTCACGTTCGGCGGCGGCAACTGGATCGCGAAATCGGGGCGGGACGGATCGAATGCCGGGGCGGCATAGCCGCGTTTTTCCCACTCCGGCCCCCATTGGGACTCGATGGTATGGGGCTCGAAGCTCTTCGCAAGCGTGTTGTCGCTCATGTTGGAAATCTGCCGAAAAATGCGTGAATTGGATGCCGAATCTGACAATTATAAATGGATGCCCATCGGCCAGCCATCGCCTTGCCGGCGCGGGCCTGTCGGGACGCGTGCGCAACCGGCCTGCAACGCGCATGCGACCTGCGACCGGACGGATCGGAAACGGCATCGCGCGGCCGACTTATAATGTCGGGTCCGCATTTTTCTCGCCCGCCAGCTGCCGCTCCATGCCCGATCTGCTCGCCAATCTGAACCCCGAACAACTCGCCGCCGTCACGTTGCCGAACGAACCGGCGCTGATCCTCGCAGGGGCGGGCAGCGGCAAGACCCGCGTGCTGATCACGCGCATCGCTTGGCTGATCCAGCAGGGCTATGCGTCGCCGCCCACCGTGCTCGCCGTCACCTTCACGAACAAGGCCGCGCGCGAGATGATGGCGCGCCTGTCGGCGATGATGCCGATCGACACGCGCGGGATGTGGATCGGTACGTTCCACGGCCTGTGCAACCGGATGCTGCGTACGCACTGGCGCGACGCCGGCCTGCCGCAGACCTTCCAGATCCTCGACACGGCCGACCAGCTGTCCGCGATCAAGCGGCTGATGAAGGCGGCGAACGTCGACGACGAAAAGTATCCGCCGAAGAACGTCCAGTACTTCATCAACAACGCGAAGGAGCAGGGGCTGCGCCCGGACAAGGTCGACGCGACCGACAACTTCAACCGCAAGTTCGTCGAGCTGTACCAGGCGTACGACCAGCAGTGCCAGCGCGAAGGCGTCGTCGATTTCCCCGAGCTGCTGCTGCGTTGCTACGAACTGCTCGCGTACAACGCGCCGCTGCGCGCGCACTACCAGGCGCGCTTCCGGCACATCCTCGTCGACGAGTTCCAGGACACCAACAAGCTGCAGTACGCGTGGCTCAAGATGCTCGCGGGCGGCGAGAACGCGATCTTCGCGGTTGGCGACGACGACCAGTCGATCTACGCGTTCCGCGGCGCGAACGTCGGCAACATGCGCGACTTCGAAGACGAATTCCGCGTGCGCAACCTGATCAAGCTCGAGCAGAACTACCGGTCGCACGGCAACATCCTCGACGCGGCGAACCAGCTGATCTCGAACAACGCGCACCGCCTCGGCAAGAACCTGCGCACCGACGCCGGCCACGGCGAACCGGTGCGCGTGTACGAAGCCAGCACGGATTCGCAGGAAGCCGGCTGGATCGTCGAGGAGATCCGCTCGCTGATCAATACCGGGATGGCGCGCAGCGAAGTGGCCGTCCTGTACCGCAGCAACGCGCAGTCGCGCTCGATCGAGCACACGCTGATGTCGTCGGGCATTCCGTACCGCGTGTACGGCGGCCTGCGCTTTTTCGAGCGGCAGGAAGTGAAGCACGCGCTCGCGTACCTGCGCCTGATCGACAATCCGAACGACGACACGGCATTCGCGCGCGTCGTGAATTTCCCGACGCGCGGCATCGGTGCGCGCTCGATCGAGCAACTGGCCGACGCCGCGCGCCTGTACGGCTGCTCGATGGCCGCGGCGATTCCGTACGTGACCGGCAAGGCCGGCACGAGCCTCGGCGGGTTCGCGAACCTGATCGCGAAGATGCGCGCCGACACGCAGCACATGAACCTGCCCGACACCGTCGAGCACATCGTACGCGCGAGCGGTCTCGCCGATTTCTACCAGGGCGAGCGCGAAGGGCAGGATCGCCTCGAGAACTTGCAGGAACTCGTGAACGCGGCCACCGCGTTCATCGCCGAGGAAGGTTACGGGCTCGACACGCCGGCCCGCTCGATCCCGCTGCGCGCGGGGGCGATCGCGGCGCCCGAACTCGGCACCGCGACGGACGATCCGTCGGTCGACGTGCTCGATCCCGCCTCGCCCGCCGACCCTGCACAGAACCCCGACACGATGACGCCGCTCGCCGGCTTCCTGTCGCATGCGTCGCTGGAGGCCGGCGACAACCAGGCGCAGGCCGGCCAGGACGCCGTGCAACTGATGACGGTGCACGCGGCGAAGGGGCTCGAGTTCTCGGCCGTGTTCATCACGGGGCTCGAGGAAGGGTTGTTCCCGCACGAGAACAGCGTGCTCGAATCGGACGGCCTCGAGGAAGAGCGCCGGCTGATGTACGTCGCGATCACGCGCGCGAAGGAGCGGCTCTACCTGTCGTTCGCGCAAAGCCGGATGCTGCACGGCCAGACCCGCTACAACGTGCGCTCGCGCTTCTTCGACGAGTTGCCCGAGCACGTGTTGAAGTGGCTCACGCCGAAGGTCGAGGCCGGCTCGCGCTGGGGCGGACGTTCGGACAACGCCGGGTACGGGCGCGACTGGTTCGCGCGGCCGGGCGGCGGCAGTCGCGAGCAGATCGTCGACGCGGCCGTGTCCGCGCCGCTGCCCGCGTTCGCGGACAAGCAGCGCGCGGCCGACACCGGCTTCCGGGTCGGCCAGCAGGTGTTCCATACCAAGTTCGGCGAAGGCACGGTCACCGCGCTCGAAGGCAACGGCACCGATGCGAAGGCGCAGGTGAAGTTCAAGCGCCACGGCGAGAAATGGCTCGCGCTCGCGGTCGCGAAACTGCAGGCGGTGGAATGATGGACGTCGACATGATCGTGACGCCCGCCGCGCGTCCGCTCGGCATCCTGGCCGCGCTGCCCGAGGAGCTCGGCGACCTGATCGCCGCGATGCGCGCCGACGGCGCGATGAAGACGGTCACGCTCGGCCGCCGCGATTATCACGTCGGCACCGTGCACGGCGCGGCCTGCGTCGTCACGCTCGCGCGGGTCGGCAAGGTCGCGGCCGCCGCGACGGTCAGCGCGCTGATCCATGTGTTCGGCGTGTCGGGCGTGGTGTTCACCGGCGTCGCGGGCGGTGTGTCGCGCACGGTGCGGGTCGGCGACGTCGTCGTGGCCGATACGCTGCTGCAGCACGATCTCGATGCGTCGCCGCTCTTTCCGCGTTACGAGGTGCCGCTGCTCGGCATCACGCGTTTCGCGACCGACGCGGCGCTGACGGCCCGCTTGGCGGCCGCGTGCGCGCTGTTCGTCGAGGAGGAGGGCGCGCAGTTCGCCGAGCGCTTCGGGCTCGCCGGCGCGGCGCTGCACGCGGGGCTCGTCATCAGCGGCGACCGCTTCGTGTCGAGCGAGCAGGAGGTCGTCGCGCTGCGCGACGCGTTGCCGGACGCGCTCGCGGTCGAAATGGAAGGCGCGGCGATCGCGCAGGTGTGCGCGGAACACGACGTGCCGTTCGCGCTCGTGCGCACGATCTCCGATACGGCCGACGATCACGCGACGCAGTCGTTCTCGCACTTCCTGTCGGCGATCGCGAGCAGCTATTCGTCCGGCATCCTCAAGCGTTTCCTGACGCTGCATGCGACGACGGCGGCCTGAAGCCGCCGTCGAATTTTCCGTTCGTACCGTTCGACCAGCCGCGGCGCGCACGCCGCGGCTGGTCGTTCGTCACGCCTTCTTGCGCCCGCTGCTCTCGAGGTTCGGCAGGAACACCGTCAGCACGCCGATCAGCGGCAGGAACGAGCACACCTTGTAGACGAACGGGATGCTGGTCGCGTCGGCGAGCTGGCCGAGCACCGCCGCGCCGACGCCGCCCAGGCCGAACGCGAAGCCGAAGAACAGGCCCGCGACCATCCCCACCTTGCCGGGCATCAGCTCCGTCGCGTAGACGAGGATCGCGGCGAACGCCGACGCCAGCACGACGCCGATGATCACGGTCAGCACGCTCGTCCAGAACAGGTTCGCGTACGGCAGCAGCATCGTGAACGGCGCGACGCCGAGGATCGACACCCAGATCACGTACTTGCGGCCGATCCGGTCGCCGACGGGTCCGCCGATCAGCGTGCCGGCCGCCACCGCCGCGAGGAACACGAACAGGTGGATCTGCGCGGCCTGCACCGACAGGTGGAACTTGTCGATCAGGTAGAACGTGAAATAGCTGTTGATGCTCGCGAGGTAGAAGTATTTCGAGAACACGAGCAGCACCAGCACGCCGATCGCGCCCATCACGCGGCCGCGCGACAGCGTCGGGTGGCCGGCCGCCACGGCCTTCTTCTTCATCGACGGATGCTTCTTGTACCAGTGGCCGATCTGCGTGAGCACGATCATCGCGACGAGCGCGGCCGCCGAGAACCACGCGATGCTGTGCTGGCCGTGCGGAATGATCACGAGCGCGGCGAGCAGCGGCCCGAGCGCGGAGCCGGCATTGCCGCCGACCTGGAACACCGACTGCGCGAGCCCGTGCTGGCCGCCCGACGCCATCCGCGCGACCCGCGACGATTCGGGATGGAACACCGACGAGCCGCAGCCGACGAGCGCGGCGGCCACCAGCAGCATCGGGAAATTGGACGCCACCGACATCAGCAGCAGCCCGGCGAGCGTGAAGCCCATGCCGACCGGCAGCGAATACGGCTTCGGACGCTTGTCGGTATAGAGGCCGACCAGCGGCTGCAGCAGCGACGCGGTGATCTGGTAGGTGAGCGTGATCAGGCCGATCTGCGCGAACGACAGCGCGAACTGGCTCTTGAGCATCGGGTAGATCGCGAGGATCAACGACTGGATCATGTCGTTGAGCATGTGCGAAAAGCTGATCGCGCCGAGCACCGGGTAGACGGTGCGGGCGACGGGCGGGGCGGACGGCTGGGCGGCGGCTGCGCCGGCGGAGCCGGAGTCGAGGCTGGTTTCCATGTGAGCTGAACGAGTTGAGGTGGCTGGCGCGCTCTGCTGGGGATCGGCGCGTTGTCGATTCGTTGATGCGTCAAAGAAGTGTAATGTGGCGTATCGAGAATGTCAGGCCAAGTTTTATCGCGAATCGGACATTCGTGTGACGGATCGGCCGGTGCGGGCTTTTTTGGACAGGTATAACGCTGGCGGCGCGTCGGCCGCTTCGGCGGCGGCCGCGCTGGGGCCGGGTGGTGGTTTACCGGACTCAAGAAACGGCGGTGGCGGCCGTAGAACGACCCAATGACAACAGGCGCGCCGCGTCCGACGCCGGCTACCCGCCGGACAGGGCGCAGGACGCGCGGCATGGCCAGCCGTCGCGGGAACGCCGGACCGACCTTTCCGGCAGCGTGATCAATACGGGGATAGATCGATGAAAGCAGCATCTTTGCATCCACAGCCGGGTGCGGCCGCCGCCGCACCCGACGTTGCCGCCGGTCGCGCCGCTCGGCGTGCGCGCGCGGCGCGTCGCACGCGTCGGCCGTGGACCGTCAAGGCGACGTTGCGCGCCGCATTCGCGATCCTGCTGGCCGGCACGCTCGCGATCGGCGTGTTTTCGCTGTGGCAGATCAGCCGGCTGAACGCGTCGATCGCGTCGGTCTACGAGCAGGGGCACGTCGCGAGCCGGGCGGCCGAGGAAGTCCGCGCCGAAGTGCTGCGGGCGAGCCGCGCGCAGAAGATGCTGCTGACCGCGACCACCGCGAAGGAGCGCGACGAACTCGGCGCCGACGTGAGCGCGGGGCTTGCGTCGATCGGCCAGGCGCTCGGCACGCTGCAGCGCTATGCCGATCCGGCCGATGCCGGCGATTCGGCGCGGCTGCACGCCTTCTCGACGGCGGTCGGCACGTGGAGCACGCATCTGCGCGATTTCGTCACGCTGGTGCGCGCGCAGCCGCTCGACCTGTCGCAGATGAACTGGCAGGTCGGCACGCAGGACGTGTCGCTGCTGGTCGAAACCGGCAAGCTCGAAAAACTCGTCGCCGAACTCGTGAAGACGCGCGGCGAGAAGTCGAAGGCGACGCTCGATGCGTCCGCGACCATTTTTTCGTCGTCGTTCGCGATGATCGCGGCGATGACGGCCGCGTTGATCGTGCTGGCCGTCGCGATCGCCGAGCGCGTCGTGCGACGCCTCGCGTCGCAGCTCGGCGGCGAGCCCGCGCTCGCGAAGGAGATTGCCGCGGACATCGCGCGCGGCGACCTGACGCGGCCGATCACGCTCGGTCGCCACGACCGCGACAGCATGGTGCGCGCGCTGGCCGAGATGCAGACGGGGCTCGCGGCAACCGTGGGCGAGATCGCGGTGAGCGCCGAGGCCATCGCGGCCGCGTCCGGCGAGATCTCGACCGGCAACCTCGACCTGTCGCGGCGCACCGAGCAGCAGGCCGTCGCGCTCGAACGCACCGCGGCCAGCATGGAGCAGCTCACGTCGACCGTGCGGCAGAACGCCGAGAACGCGCGGCAGGCGAGCACGCTCGCGGCCAATGCGTCGGCGGTCGCGGAGACGGGCGGGGAAGTCGTCGGGCGCGTGGTCGCGACGATGAGCGAGATCGACGACAGCGCGAAGAACATTCGCGACATCATCGGCACGATCGAGGGGATCGCGTTCCAGACCAACATTCTCGCGTTGAACGCGGCGGTCGAGGCCGCGCGCGCCGGCGAGCAGGGGCGCGGCTTCTCGGTGGTCGCCGGCGAGGTGCGATTGCTCGCGCAGCGCTCGGCGACCGCGGCCAAGGAGATTCGGGAACTGATCGGCGCGTCGGTCGAGCGCGTGGCGAACGGCGCGGCGCTCGCGCACGACGCGGGCCGTACGATGGGCGACGTGGTACGCGCGGTGAAGCGCGTGACCGACATCATCGGCGAGATTTCGGCGGCGTCGGACGAGCAGAGCGCGGGGATCGACGAGATCGGCCGCGCGGTCACGCAGATGGATGCCGGCACCCAGCAGAACGCGGCGCTCGTCGAACAGGCGGCGGCCGCCGCGAACGCGCTCGACGAGCAGGCGCAGGCATTGAAGGCGCTGGTCGGGCGCTTCCGCATCGCCGCCTGAGCGCGCGGCGCGCGCCGGCGCTTACGACTTCTTCTGCTTGTCGGGGTCGATGATGACCGTGCAGGTCGTGCCCGCCGACAGCACCACGTCGGCCGGCACTTCGTCGATCTTGATGCGCACCGGCACGCGCTGCGCGAGGCGCACCCAGTTGAAGGTCGGGTTCACGTCCGCGACGAGGTCGCGGCTTTGCGGGTTGTCGCGATCGTAGATGCCGCGCGAGATGCTCTCGACGTGGCCCTTCATCACGCCGCCGCTCATCAGCCGCATTTCGGCCGGTGCGCCGATCTTCACGCGCGGCAGCTTGGTTTCCTCGAAGTAGCCGTAGACCCAGAACGAGTGGCTGTCGACGATCGCGAGCTTCGCCTGGCCGGCCACCGCGTAGTTGCCCTTGAAGGTCTGCAGGTTCGTGATGTAGCCGTCGACCGGCGCGACGACGCGCGTGCGTGCGAGGTTCAGCTTCGCGGCGTCGAGCGCGGCGATGGCCTGCTGATACTGCGCGTCGGCGCTCGACGCGCTGTGCGCCGCATTCTCGCGGTTTTCCTTCGACACGACGAGCGCATCGAGGTCCGCGCGGCGGGCCGCGTCGTCGCGGCGCATCTGCAGTTCCGCGCGACGGGCGGCCACCGCCGCCTGCGCCTGCTCGACCGCGATCTGGTAATGCGACGGATCGATCTGCATGATCAGGTCGCCCTTCTTCACGAGCTGGTTGTCATGCACGGGCAGCTCGACGATCGCGCCCGACACGTCCGGCGCGACGTTGACGATCTCGGCGCGCACGCGCCCGTCGCGCGTCCACGGATCGTCCATGTAGTGCACCCACAGCGAGCGCCCGATCAGGATCGCGACGAGAAGGATGACGGCGGTCGCGACGAAGCCGAAGAGTTTTCTGAGAATCATGATGGTTCGGAATCAACGGTAAACGGCAAGACTCAGTCCGCCGCAAATGCAGACGAGAAGGCAGGCCCGGAACAGCGACGGGTGCCAGACGAGACGGTAGAGGCCCGTATAGGCGAGCAGGCGGTCGACAGCCCAGGTCGCGATCGCGCCGAGGACGAACATCAGCACCACCGTGGGCATGTAGGCATCGAGAATGGCGATTTCACGCGGCATCATGACGAGGCTCCTGGTTGGGGACGCACGGGGCGGTTGCGGTTGAGCGGCTCGAGCGGGGATTCCGGGTCGAGCAGCGCGGTCCGCACGAAATGCAGGTGGCTCAGGATGCGCTGCAGCCGGTGGCGCTCTTCGCGCGACGGCTCGAACGCATCCAGCGTTTGCCGGGTCGCGTCGATCGCCGCATTGGTCGCGGCGAGCGTCGCGTCGAAACGCGCGGCGCTCGGCCGGGTGAACAGCGCCGACAGTGCGCTGCGCATCGTCTCGATCGCGCGCCGCCACGGCATCGCGGGCGCATAGCGCGGGTCGGACGGCAGCGTCGCGAGCTCGTGACGCAGGTCGATCGTCGCGTTGCCGGTTTCGAGCACCGCGAACATCCAGCGCAGCGCGTCGCGCTGCACGTCGGGCTGGTCGGCCGACAGCGTGTGCGCCTGGTACATCAGGTCGCGCGCGCCGCTTTCGAAGCGCGTGCGCAGGCCCGCGAGCCGCGCGTGGCCGGCCGCGACGGCCTGGTGGCGCAGGTCCGCGAACAGCCGCTTCTTGAGCCACGGCGCGGTCGGCGGGAACAGCACCGCGAACGCGATCGCCGACGCCAGCATCGACAGCACGAGCGCGAGCGAATCGTTCATGAAGCCGGTCGGATCGTAGTGCGTGATGTTGTCCGGGCCGGCGAGGAAGCTGAAGAAGATCAGGTAGCCCATCCCGTAGCCGGCGAGCTTCGGCTTCAGCGTCATGAAGATGCCGATCGCGAGCAGCGGCGCGAGCGCGACGCACAGCAGCGGAAAGCCGTCGATGTGCGGATAGATCCCGAACGTCAGCAGGAAGCCGGTGCAGACGGCGAGCGCCGTGCCCATGCCCATCTGCGCGGACATCGCGGTCGGGCGCGGCGTCGACGACGCGAGCGCGCAGGTGGCCGCCGCGGTCAGCGTGAGCGTCACGCCGCTCGGCCACGCGGTCTCGATCCAGAACCAGCCGAGCACGAGGATCACGGTTGCCGTGCGGATCGCCGCGATCACCATCGCCGTCGCGTTGGTGCGCGGCTCGTAGCGCTCGATCCAGCGTTCGCGTTCGTGCGTCGCGCTCGACAGCGACGCGTAGGTGGCCGCGTACTCGTGCAGGTCGGTGATGAAGCGGTACAGCAGTTCGGCGGCGGTATCGAAGTCGAGCAGCGGAAAGTCCGGCTGCGTTTCGAGCGCGGCGCGGGTCGCGCGGATGCGGCGCGGCAGCGCGTCGCGCCACGCGAGCAGTTGCGCGGCCGCATGGCCCGCGTCGGCCGACGTGCGCACCGGTTCGCCGGCAGGGGTCAGCAGCAGCGGCGCGATCTCGCGAAAGTACGGTTCGATCGCGTCGATCGCGGCCTGCGCGCCGGCCGCATGCAGCCGGTTCATCAACTGGTGCAGCGCATGAAACCGGCTCGACGCGCTCATGAACTCGCTGTTCAGCCGCGCAAGGCGGCCGCTGCGCATCCGCGTGTCCGGATCCTCGAACACGGCCATGCTGCGCGCGGCCTCGAACCCGACCACGTCGGCGACGAAACGCGTATGGATGGTTTCGATATGCGCGCGGTCGAGCTGGCCCGACAGCGCCGCCGCGACGTAGTCGACGAAGCTGCCGAAGCGCTTGCGCACCGTCGTGCGCATCTGCTCGCCGGTGGTCTGCGGAAACACGAGCGCGCTGACCACGCCGGCCGACACGATCCCGACCATGATTTCGGCCACGCGCGTCATCGCGCTCATGAACGCGCCGTCCGGGTGCTGCGACGCGGGCAGCCCGATCAGCGCGGTCGTGTAGCCGGCCAGCAGGAAGCCGTAGCTGCGGAAGTTGCGGTTGCGCGCGGCGCCGGCCGTGCACAGGGCGACCCACAGCGCGACCGCCAGCAGGAACAGCTGCGGCTGCTGCGGGAACAGCCCGACGAACGTGAGCGTCGCGATCAGCCCGAAGATCGTGCCGGCGACGCGGTAGAAGCTTTTTGCGAGCACCGCGCCGCTTTGCGGCTGCATCACGATGAACACGGTCGTCATCGCCGTTTTCGGCGCGGGCAGGTCGAGCCGCATCGACACGCCGGTCGCGATGAACGCGGCGAGCAGCGCCTTGAACAGGTAGAGCCACGCGGCGCCGTCGGTGCGGGCCCAGTCGCCGAACGCGGCATACCAGGCCGCGAACGGACCGCCGGCGGGCGTGGAAGCGGGGGAGGAGGCAGACATGGCGACGCTCCGCGTTACCGTGCGGTCGGCACGCCGGACGCGCCGGTGGTGGCGACTTCCGCGGGCCGGGCGACCGCTGCCGCGGACTTCGTGCCCTGCACGGCAACCGCGGCGGCGGCTTCGTCCTTCGGCACGTCGCTGCCCGTCTCGACCCCACCCCCGAGCGCCGCCATCAACTGTGCATGCGCGGCGAGGCGTTCCGCATCGATGCGGGCGGCCGTCTCCTGCGCGCGCAGCAGTTGCTGTTGCGCGACCAGCACGTTCACGTAATCGGTCAGCCCGCGGCGGAAGCCTTCGCGCGACAGTTGATAGCTGCGATTGTTGGCCGCCACCGAGCGCGCGGCGTCCTTCTTCTGCGTATCGAGCGAGCGGATCCGCACGACCTGGTCGGCGATGTCCTTGAGCGCGCCGACGATCGTCTGGTTGTAGCGCTCGACCGCCTGGTCGTAGCCGGCATTCGCGGCGCCCAACTGCGCACGCAGCCGGCCGCCTTCGAAGATGGGCAGCGACAGCGCGGGGCCGGCCGTCCAGCCGCCGTTCATCGCGCGCAGGAAGTCGGTGAACGGCGCGGTCACGCCAAAGCCGCCGACCGTCGCGAGCAGGTCGATGTTCGGATAGAACGACGCCTTCGCGACGTCGATGCCGCGTGCCTGCGCGTCGACCGTCCAGCGCGCCGCGACGACGTCGGGGCGGCGGCCGAGCAGGTCGGCCGGCATCGCCGACGGCAGGCCGGCCGGCGCGTCGAGCGCAAGCTGCGGCCGCTTGATCGCGTCGCCGGCGCCCGGGCCCTTGCCGGCCAGTGCGGCGAGCTGATGGCGCGCGAGCTGGATCGCTTCTTCATAGCTGTCGATCTGGCGCTCGTAGTCGGGCAGCGTCGATTCCGCCTGGCTCACGTCGAGCTGCGTGCCGAGGCCGGCCTGCAGCCGCTTGCGCGCGAGATCCGCGAGCGAGCGCTGGCGTTCGAACGTCTCGTGCGCGAGATCCAGCAGCGCGTAGTTCATCGACATGCCGACATACGCGCGCACGACGTTGACTTCGAGTTCGAGCTTCGCCGCCCGTGCGTCGGCGGCGGTCGCATGCGCGGTGTCGAGCGCCCGCTCGGTCGCGTTCTTGTCCTTGCCCCACAGATCGAGGTGGTACGACAGGCCGAGCGAGCCGGTATTGTTCCAGGTGTCGGCGTTCGCGAGCGGGCCCGGGCCGTAGTACACGTTGTCCGGCCAGTGCTGGCGCATCAGCGACAGGTTGCCGTTGATCTGCGGCAGTTCGGCCGAACGGGCGACGCGCGCCATTGCCTGCGCTTCGCGCACGCGGGCCTCGGCGGCCGCGAGGGTCGGGTTGCCGGCCTGGGCGGCGGCAATCCACGCATCGAGCTGCGGATCGCGGTACGCGCGCCACCAGTCGGCGGCGGGCCAGCCCGCGTCGCGGTCGGCGGCGCGGATGGCCGCGCCGGCGTCGAGCGCGTTCGCTTCGATGCGAGTGGACTGGGGTTTGTTGTCGCCCATGCTCGCGCAACCGGCCATTATTAATGAGACTGCAAGAACCGCCAGTGCGAGCGTCCCTTTTGTCGCCGGAGACTGCACGATTTTCTCCCTTTCGGATATAGATGAGTCGGAGGCGATTATATTTTTCAGTGATTCCTGAATAAATGGACAACGGTGCAAGTCATTTTTACGAATCCTGAGATAATATTTGTTGGACCCTGTGCAACAATCCCTCCGGATTCACACGGGTAATGGGATGGATACGTTACAAAACATGCGGGTATTCGTCCGCGTGGTCGACGCGGGCAGCTTTACCGCGGCCGCCCAGCAGATGAATTCGACCACCGCCTACGCGTCGCGCGCGGTCTCGGATCTCGAGGCCCACCTGCGCACGCGTCTCCTGAACCGCACGACGCGCCGGATCGCGCTGACCGAGGCCGGCGAGCGTTATCTGCAGCGCTGCGAACAGATCCTCGCTTACGTCGACCAGGCCGAAGCCGAGGCGGGCGACGCGCACGCGCGCCCGTCCGGCAAGCTGAAGGTCCATTGCTTCACGAGCCTCGGCCAGCACTATCTGGTGCCGGCCATCGCGCGCTACCGCGAGCGCTATCCGGACGTGCACGTCGAGCTGACGCTCGCGCAGCGGATGCCCGACCTGCTCGACGAGGGGTACGACGTCGCGATCGTCGTCGGCCGCGACCTGCCCGATTCGGGGCTCGTGTCGCAGCGGCTCGGCGAGAGCTACAGCGTCGTCTGCGCATCGCCGGGCTACGTCGAGTCGCACGGCGTGCCGCAGCGGCCGGCCGATCTCGCACAGCACGTGTGCCTGGGGATGGTCGCGCCGGGCTTTCACTTCGACGAATGGGCGCTGGCGGGGCCGAACGGCGACGAGGTCGTGCCGATCACGGCGCCGCCGTTTCGCGTGAACGTCGCCGAGGCGCTCGCGGTGGCCGTGCGGGAGGGGATGGGCGTCGGCGGGCTGCCGCTCTATTCGGCGATCGGCTGGCTGCGTAGCGGGCACATCGTGCGCGTGATGCCCGAGTACCGGTCGCACGTGATGAACATCTACGCGCTGTATCCGTCGCGCCAGTACCTCGACGCGAAAATCCGCACCTGGGTCGATTTCCTGCGCGAAGAGCTGCCGCTCACGCTCGAAGCGGACGAAGCGGCGCTCGAGCAGTACACGCGTGCGACATGACAGCGCGGTCGACCGCAATCTGACGAGATTTGTCCTTCACGCAACATTTTTTTACGAACGTGTGTCAGACAGTTTGATACTGTTGGAATTAACGAGATACACCACACCGGAGTAGCGATGGATACGCACCTGATGATCGGCCTTGGCGTCCTGCTGGGCGCGGCTGCCGCCGCGGCGGCGACCCGCGACCTGCTGCGTGCGATGAAGGCGAAGGCGCAGATGAAGCCGGTGCCGGTCCGCGTGCGCGAGCCGCGCCGCCCCGGCCGCTGATCTCGCCGTCACGTTTCGGACGGGCACGGCCGCGCAACGCGACCGCCCGAGCCGGCGCTCAGCCGAGCTCGACGACCTTGTCCCACGCGAACGCGGGGTTTTCCCGTTCGCCGGTGCGGCGATGAATGTAGCCGCGCGGATTGCACACGACGCGCGTGCCGCCGTCCGCAACGTAGTCGAATGACGTATGCGTGTGGCCGTGCAGCCACAGATCCACCGGCGGCCGTACCAGTTCCGCCATGTCCGTCACGAATCCCGCCGAAGCCAGATCGTCCGCATAGCGTTCCGCCAGCGAGCGCCGGTGCGGTGCATGATGGGTGACGACGATCGTCTTGCCCGCGAACGGCGCCGCCAGCTGCGTTTCCAGCCATGCACGGCCGTGCCGGTGCAGCGCGATCGCGTCGGCCGGCGCGAAATCCCGTTCCGGCTCGCCCGCTGCCGCATGCAGCGCCGCATCGTGCGGCCAGGTCACCTGGATCAATCCCTTGAAATCGAGCATCACGCGCAGCGCGGCGTCGATCGCGGCGGCCATGTCGGCTTCGTCCCGGCCGAACAGCGAAAAATCGCTCCAGAGCGTCGTGCCCAGCACGCGAAAGCGCTGGGCGGGATCGACGTAGACGCCGTTGTTCAGGTAATGCACGTTGTCGAGCGTATGCGCCGCGTCGCGCATCGCCGTCTCCAGCGCGCCGAATTCCCCGTCGTAGTACTCGTGGTTGCCCGGCACGTAGATCACCGGCACCGCCGGGTCGAACGTCTCGGCGGCCCAGCGCAGGCCTTCCGCGTGGTTGTGGATGTCGCCGGCCAGCACGACGAGATCCGCATCGGCGTGCGGGATCGCGTCGGGCAGGTTGCTTTCGAGGTGCAGGTCGGACAGGACGCGGATTTTCACGGGCTTGGCTCCGGAGTGGGCGGCTTCAGCGCAGGACCTTGCCGGGATTCATCAGGCCGCGCGGGTCGAGCGCGGTCTTCAGCGTGCGCATCAGCGTCGTTTCGACCGGCGACTTGTAGCGTTGCGCGTCGTCGATCTTCAACTGGCCGATGCCGTGCTCCGCGCTGATCGTGCCGTGGTGGCGGTGCACGTTGTCGTAGACGATCCGGTTGATCGGCGCCTGGAACGCGGCGAGGAACGCCTTCGCATCGCCGCCTTCGGGCATCTGCACGTTGTAGTGCAGGTTGCCGTCGCCGAGGTGGCCGAACGTGACCATGCGCGCGCCCGGCGCGGCTTGCTGGATCGCCGCGTCGGTCTCGTCGATGAAGCGTGCGATCGACGAGATCGGCACCGCGATGTCGTGCTTGATGTTGAGCCCTTCGTCGGCCTGCGCGAGCGGGATGTGCTCGCGCAGGTCCCAGAACGCACGCGACTGCGCGAGATTCTCCGCGACCACCGCGTCGACCACGAGCCCGGCCTCGAACGCTTCTTCCATCAGTTTCTCGAAGAGTGCGCGCGCATGCGCTTCGCTTTCGTTGTCGGACAGCTCCAGCAGCACCGTTTGCGCGTGCGTCTGCGCGAACGGGTAGCGCAGTTGCGGATAATGCTTGCCGACCAGCTGCATGCAGAAATCCGACATCAGCTCGAAGCCGGTCAACAAAGGCCCGGCCGCGCGCTGCGCGAGCGCGAGGAAATCGAGCGCCGCGTGCGGCGACTCGAGCGCGGCCAGCGCCGTGACCTGCGCGGCCGGCAGCGGATGCAGCTTCATCACGGCTGCCGTGATGATCCCGAGCGTACCTTCGGCGCCGATGAACAGGTCGCGCAGGTCGTAGCCGGTGTTGTCCTTGCGCAGTCCGCGCAGCCCGTCCCAGATCTCGCCCTGCGGCGTCACGACCTCGAGGCCGAGGCACAGCTCGCGCGCGTTGCCGTAGCGCAGCACCGCGGTGCCGCCCGCGTTGGTCGACAGGTTGCCGCCGATCGTGCAACTGCCTTCCGCCGCGAGGCTCAGCGCGAACAGCCGGCCGCCTTCGCGGGCGCGCGCCTGCACGTCGGCGAGGATCACGCCGGCTTCGACGGTGATCGTGTTGTTGTGCGGATCGAGCGCACGCACGCGGTTCAGGCGCGCGACGCTCAGCACGGCCTGGCTGCCGCTCGCATCGGGCGTCGCGCCGCCCGCGAGGCCCGTGTTGCCGCCCTGCGGCACGAGCGCGACGCCGTGTGCGTTGGCGAGCTTCACGAGCGCGGCGACTTCCGCCGTGTTCGCGGGCTTCAGCACCGCGCATGCGGCGCCCTTGTAGCGGCGGCGCCAGTCGGTCAGGAACGGTTCGGTATCGTGCGGATCGGTCAGCACGTGGTCGGCGCCGATCGCGTCGCGGCACGCGGAAACGAAAGCTTCGGAGGACATCATCACCTTGTCGCGTAAGGGTCAGGACGTGGCGCGCGGTTTTTTCGCCGCGCGCTTGAACGGCGCGACGTAAGCCAGCGCCGCCACGAAGAAGCCGACGGCGAGCGCGGTCTCGCACCAGCCGAGCGTCGCGGACAGCCCGCGATCGGACATGCCGCGCACGATGCCTTCGGCAAGATAGACGAGGACCAGCATGCTCGCCCACTGCATCGTATAGATGTTACGCCGCCAGACGCCTGGCAGCGCGAGTGCGAGCGGCACGGCCTTGAGCATCAGCGCGGAGCCGCCGGGGCGCAGCGGCGCGAGCCACAGCTCCCACGCGAGCGACAGGGCGATCAACGCGACGAGACATGCGGCGGCGGCCAGCGCGTAGCGCGGCCGGGCCGCGACGGCGGGGCGGGCGGGGGCGTTCATGCCGCCTCGGCGGACCGGGCGCTGGCGAGCGCCGCGGCGGCGCGCGC
>NZ_JAKWFH010000033.1:0-84695 GCF_029522185.1 Burkholderia sp. IO2
CCGCCGACGCGCTCGTCGCCGAAGTCGCGGCGCACGGCCGCCGCGCGGCCGTGCTCGACGCCGATCTGGCCCTGGAGGCCAATGCCGCGGCCCTCGTCGCCGCGTGCGGCGAAGCGCTCGGCCGGCCCGCATGCGCGGTGTTCGTCAGCGCCAGCGCAGGCGCCGACGACGCGCACACGGTGGACGGCGCGTCGCTCGCCGCCGCGCTCGCGCGCAACGTGACCGCGCCGCTCGCGCTGGCCCGCGCACTCGCCGATGCGACGCCCGACGCCGCGCGCGAGCACGAAGCGCTGCGCGCGTGCGCGATCCACGTACTGGATCAGGCGCTGTTTCACCCCGCACCGGCGCAGCTGTCGCACGCGCTGATGCAGGCCGCGTTGAACCGCGCGACGTCGGCGCTCGCGCTGGCGCTCGCACCGAAGGTGCGGGTCGCGGCGCTCGTGCGCGGCCACGCGCCGCACGCGGACGACATCGCGGCGGCCGCGTGCTATCTCGCGAGCGCGCCCGGCGTCACGGGCGCGACGCTGACCGTCGACGGCGGCGAGCACCTGGTGCCGCCGGCCGCCGGCCCGAATGAATGAACCGCGCGGGCGCGGCCTGACCGCCGCCGCCCGCGCCGCTTTGCGTGCGCGCACGCCAATTTGACTGGGACGACCATGTTTTCCGCTCTCCTGCACCCCCGCCTCGCGGATTGCCGCAGGCTCTACCTGCGCGACTACGAGGTGCACATCAACATCGGGGCCTTCGAACACGAGAAGCGCGGCGAGCAGCGCGTCGTCATCAACGTCGACCTGTTCGTGCCGCTCGCGCTGTCCACCCCGGTCGACGACCGGCTGCACGAAGTCGTCGACTACGATCTGATGAAGCAGAGCGTCGCGCAATGCGTGGCGCGCGGCCACATCCACCTGCAGGAGACGCTGTGCGATTCGATCGCCGCGCACCTGCTGGCGCACGATGCCGTGCGCGCGGTACGCGTCCGTACCGAGAAACCGGACGCCTATCCGGACTGCGACGCCGTCGGCGTCGAAGTCTTTCGCATCAAGGACGAGGAGCGCGCATGAACGCCCCCCACATGAACGACACGGCGGCCGACGCCACGACCGCCGAAACCGGCCGCCCCGCGCTGACGCGCCGCGAGCAGAAGGAAGCGTACGAGAACAACAAGCTGTTCAAGCGGATCGTGCGCCAGGTCGGCCAGGCGATCGGCGACTACAACATGATCGAGCAGGGCGACAAGGTGATGGTGTGCCTGTCGGGCGGCAAGGACAGCTACGCGATGCTCGACGTGCTGCTGCGCCTGCGCGAACGCGCGCCGATCGACTTCGACATCGTCGCGGTGAACCTCGACCAGAAGCAGCCGGGCTTCCCCGAGCACGTGCTGCCCGAATACCTGAAGCAGGTCGGCGTGCCGTTCCACATCGAGAACCAGGACACCTACAGCATCGTCAAGCGGCTCGTGCCCGAAGGCAAGACGACCTGCTCGCTGTGCTCGCGGCTGCGCCGCGGGATCCTGTACCGCGTGGCCGGCGAGCTCGGCGCGACCAAGATCGCGCTCGGCCATCACCGCGACGACATCGTGCAGACGCTGCTGCTGAACATGTTCTACGGCGGCAAGCTGAAGGGAATGCCGCCGAAGCTGCAGTCGGACGACGGCAAGAACATCGTGATCCGCCCGCTCGCGTACGTGAAGGAAACCGATCTCGAGAAATACGCGGAGCTGCGCGAATTCCCGATCATCCCGTGCAACCTGTGCGGCAGCCAGCCGAACCTGAAGCGCGCGGAAATGAAGGCGCTGATCCGCGACTGGGACAAGCGCTTCCCGGGCCGCGTCGACAACATGTTCAACGCGCTCGCGAAGGTCGTGCCGTCGCACCTGATGGACACGACGCTGTACCCGTTCCAGTCGCTGCGCGCGACGGGCGAAGCCGACCCGCAGGGCGACATCGCGTTCGACGAGGAACCGTGCGCATCGGGCGACGACACCGCGACGCCGGGCGCGTCCAAACCGATCTCGATCGTCCAGTTCGACGACCTGTAAGCAGGGCCGGAACACCCGCCGGAACCGGGCCCCGACCGCCCTTTCCGGCGTCGCGCGCCCGCCGCGGCAGGCCCGGAACGGCGGGGGCCGCATGCTAAAATGGACGGCTTCGAACTCCTCTGACAAGCTGGCGCCATGAATATCGTGATTTTGGCGGCAGGCACCGGCAAGCGCATGCGTTCCGCGCTGCCGAAAGTGCTTCACCCCCTGGCCGGCAGGCCGCTCCTCTCCCACGTCATCGACACCGCGCGCGCACTGCAGCCGTCCCGGCTCGTCGTCGTCGTCGGCCACGGCGCCGAGCAGGTCCAGGCCGCGGTCGCCGCGCCCGACGTCCAGTTCGCGGTACAGGCCGAGCAGCTCGGCACCGGCCATGCGGTCCGCCAGGCGCTGCCGCTGCTCGATCCCGCGCAACCGACGCTCGTGCTGTACGGCGACGTGCCGCTCACGCGCGCGTCGACGCTGCAGCGTCTCGTCGATGCCGCACGCGAGGGCCGCTACGGGATCCTGACCGTCACGCTCGACGACCCGACCGGCTACGGCCGCATCGTGCGCGACGCGTCCGGCTTCGTCACGCGCATCGTCGAGCAGAAGGATGCGTCGCCGGAAGAGCTGAAGATCGCCGAGATCAACACCGGCATCATCGTCACGCCGACGGCGCAGCTGTCGATGTGGCTCGGCGCGCTGAAGAACGAAAACGCGCAGGGCGAGTACTACCTGACCGACGTCGTCGAACTCGCGATCGAGGCCGGCTTCGAGGTCGTCACGTCGCAGCCCGACGAGGAATGGGAAACGCTCGGCGTGAACAGCAAGGCGCAACTCGCGGAGCTCGAACGCATTCACCAGCGCAACGTGGCGGACGCGCTGCTCGTCGACGGCGTCACGCTCGCCGATCCGGCGCGCATCGACGTGCGCGGCACGCTGCGCTGCGGGCGCGACGTGTCGATCGACGTGAACTGCGTGTTCGAAGGCAACGTGACGCTCGCCGACAACGTGACGATCGGCGCGAACTGCGTGATCCGCAATGCGTCGGTCGGCGCCGGCACGCGCATCGACGCGTTCACGCACATCGACGGCGCCGCGCTCGGCGCGAACACCGTGATCGGCCCGTACGCGCGGCTGCGCCCCGGCGCGCAGCTCGCGGACGAAGCGCACGTCGGCAACTTCGTCGAGGTGAAGAACGCGGTGATCGGTCACGGTTCGAAAGCGAACCACCTCACGTACATCGGCGACGCCGACATCGGCGCGCGCGTGAACATCGGCGCGGGCACGATCACCTGCAACTACGACGGCGCGAACAAGTTCCGCACCGTGATCGAGGACGACGTGTTCGTCGGCTCCGACACGCAGCTGGTTGCCCCCGTGCGGGTCGGCCGCGGCGTGACGATCGCCGCCGGCACGACGATCTGGAAGGACGTGGCCGAAGGCGTCCTCGCGTTGAACGAGAAGACGCAGACCGCGAAGAGCGGCTACGTCCGGCCGGTCAAGAAGAAAAGTTAACCTCATGCGGGTGCCGGACGGCATCCGCTTCCACATAGAAGGTAGATTTCATGTGCGGCATTGTCGGCGCAGTTGCGCAACGTAATATCGTTCCGGTGCTGATCGAAGGTCTGCGGCGCCTCGAATACCGCGGCTACGACTCGTGCGGCGTCGCCGTGCTCGAGCCGGGCGCCCCGAAGCGCGCGCGCAGCGTCGCCCGCGTCGCCGATCTCGATACACAGGTGCAGGAATCGCACCTCGAAGGCACGACGGGTGTCGCGCACACGCGCTGGGCCACGCACGGCGCGCCCGTCACGCACAACGCGCACCCGATCTTCTCGTCGAACGCGCTCGCGCTCGTGCACAACGGCATCATCGAGAACTTCGAGCCGCTGCGCGAAACGCTGCGCGCGAAGGGCTACGAATTCGTGTCGCAGACCGACACCGAAGTGATCGCGCACCTCGTGCACAGCCTGTATCGCGGAAACCTGTTCGACGCGGTGCGCGAAGCCGTGCAGCAGCTGCACGGTGCCTACGCGATCGCCGTGATCCACAAGGACCAGCCGCACACCGTCGTCGGCGCGCGCCAGGGCTCGCCGCTCGTCGTCGGTCACGGCGACGGCGAGAACTTCCTCGCATCCGATGCGCTCGCGCTCGCCGGCAGTACCGACCGCTTCACGTTCCTCGAGGAAGGCGACGTGTGCGAGCTGTCGCTCGACGGCGTGACGATCGTCGACCGTCACGGCGCCACCGTGCAGCGCGAAATCCGCGTCGTCAGCGCGTACGGCGGCGCGGTCGAGCTTGGACCCTATCGCCACTTCATGCAGAAGGAAATCTTCGAGCAGCCGCGCGCGATCGGCGACACCGTGCCGCAGACGGACGCCTTCGACGCGACGCTGTTCGGCGATGCGGCCCCCGCCGCGTTCGCGGAGATCGACAGCCTGCTGATCCTCGCGTGCGGCACGAGCTACTACTCGGGCCTCACCGCGAAATACTGGCTCGAATCGATCGCGAAGATCCCGACCCAGGTCGAGATCGCCAGCGAATACCGCTACCGCGAGTCGGTGCCGAACCCGCGCCAGCTCGTGCTCGTGATCTCGCAGTCGGGCGAGACGGCCGATACGCTCGCGGCGCTCAAGCATGCGCAGTCGCTCGGCCACACGCATACGCTCGCGGTGTGCAACGTCGCGACGAGCGCGATGGTGCGCCTGACCGAAATGCAGTTCCTCACGCACGCGGGCACCGAGATCGGCGTCGCGTCGACGAAGGCGTTCACGACGCAGCTCGTCGCGCTGTTCGTGCTGGCCGCGACGCTCGGCAAGCTGCGCGGGCACGTCGACGCCGCGCAGGAAGCGCAATTCCTGAAGGAGCTGCGCCACCTGCCGGCCGCGCTGAACAGCGTGCTCGTGCTCGAGCCGCAGATCATCGCGTGGTCGGAGGAATTCGCACGCAAGGAAAACGCGCTGTTCCTCGGCCGCGGGCTGCACTACCCGATCGCGCTCGAAGGCGCGCTGAAGCTGAAGGAAATCTCGTACATCCACGCCGAGGCCTATCCGGCCGGTGAACTGAAGCATGGGCCGCTCGCGCTCGTCACGGAAGCGATGCCGGTCGTCACGGTCGCGCCGAACGACACGCTGCTCGAGAAGCTGAAGTCGAACATGCAGGAAGTGCGCGCGCGCGGCGGCGAGCTGTACGTGTTCGCCGATGCCGATACGCAGATCGTCAACGACGACGGCCTGCACGTGATCCGGATGCCTGAGCACTACGGTCAGCTGTCGCCGATCCTGCACGTCGTGCCGCTGCAGCTGCTCGCGTATCACACCGCGTGTGCACGCGGCACCGACGTCGACAAGCCGCGCAACCTCGCGAAATCGGTGACGGTGGAGTAAGGCCGGACGTCGGGATGGCCCCTCGCCGGGCCGTCCCGACCGTATGCGGATGCGAGGTCGGCCATTCGGCCAGGTCGAAATTTGTACCACGTAGTGGTATATAATCCTGTGCTAACTCGACCGGCTCGACATGTCTGCTTCCGTACGACGCGTCTTCAAGACGAAGTGGTTTCACACGGCAGCCGGGAAAGCGGGAATCGCCGATGACGAGCTCTGCCGCGCGGTGCGGGATCTGGCCCGCGGCCAGGGCGTCGATCTCGGCGGCAACGTGTGGAAGAAGCGCCTCGGCGGCAATCGGCAGCGCGGGATCGTGCTGGGCAAGGTCGGGCACACGTGGGTGTTCGTGTTCCTGTTCGCGAAATGCGACCGCGAGAACATCGACGCACGCGAACTGCGCGCCTTCAGAAAGCTCGCCGCGGATGTCGGCCGACACACCGACAGCGACATCGCGACGCTGGTTACCCTGAAAGAGTGGGTGGAGATGTGCAATGGCTAAGAGTCGATTCAAGAGCGACGCAACGGAGGCGATCCACAGCGCCGCGTCCGGCCTTTATCGTGCGCGACTGATCGACAAGAAGACGATGCGGGAATACGACGATCTCTGCATCGAGGCCGCCCCGCAGTTCGATCCGGAAGCGATCGCCCGCATTCGCAAGTCCGTCAACGTCAGCCAGAGCGTGTTCGCGCTCTACCTGAACACGACGACCTCGACGATCCGCCAATGGGAACAGGGCGACAAGCGGCCCAGCGGCATCGCCGCGCGCATGCTCCAGATCGTCGAGAAACACGGGCTCGAGGTGTTCTCCTGAGCCGGCTTCCCCGAGTGCAGAGGCACGGCCCCGGCCGGACGCGCGCCGCAACGAATATGACGGAGAGACAATGGTAAGACTGTTTGGATGCGGATTGCTGGCGCTGACGTTCGCGTCGACGGGCTGGGCCGCCGAGCACTATGTCGAGGTCTGGAACCCGCCCGAGGCGCGGCAGCCTGCTGCCCGTACGCCGGACGCCCGTACGCCGGATGCCCGTACGCCGGATGCCCGTATGCCGGCCGCCCACACAAGCGCCGACGCACGCACCGGCAAGAGCGCGGAGAAGCACGCGAGCGCCACCACGCCGAAAGCCGCGGCGAAACCGCACAAGCGCCGCGTCGCGCAGGCCGTGAAGGCCGGCCCGCACCGCCCGGCCGCCGGCGCGCCCGACACGCCGGCCGCGCCGCGCCCGGTTGCGCAGCCGGCACCCGGGCGTCTCACGGTGATGCAACCCGCCGCACCGGATGCGACGCACGCGCCCACCTTCTCCAACATCCCGCGTCAATACACGCCGGACGGCAACGTGCTGCAGGTCGGCACGCACGGCCGCGCGGCGGAGGTGACTCGATAATGGAAGCGCAGACCTACCACGGCTACCAGATCTGGGGCCACGCGATCCTGCAGCAGGACGAGATCATGCAGCCCGAGCGCTTCGCGGCAAGCGGCACGATCACGCAGAACAATCGGCTCGTCGAGGCGTCGGGCGTGCTCGGCGTGTTCGACACCGAAGACGATGCGCGCGATGCCGGGCTCGAATGGGCGCGCGCGTGGATCGACAACCACAGCTGACGCACGCAACGCGCGCATCCGCGGCCGCCGTCAGCAAGGCCGCGCAGGTGCATCGCGCACCGCACATGAACAAGGGGCGTCCATGACGCCCCTTGTTTCATTCGAACCGGGAAACCCGGAAACACTCACGCCGCGGCGCGCGGCGGCCTCACCGTCTCCTGCGGCCGGCCGACGAACCGTGCCAGCACGAGGATCGCCACCAGCGTCGCGACGTACGCGGCGATCTGGATCCCCGCCGGGCGCGCGGTATAGCCGATCAGCGTATGCAGCGCCTTGCCGACGATGCTCGTTTCCTTGAGCAGCCACGACGTGTCCCAGACCGCATCGCCCCACGACGGCACGAGCCCGGCCGCCAGCAGGAAGCCGACGCACTGGCTCGCCATGCCCGCGGCGAGCAGCACGATCAGCCCGTTGGTGACGGAGAACAGGCGCTTCAACGGAATCTGCAGCAGGCCCGCGTACATCGCATAGCCGAGCCCCGCACCGCCGAGCACGCCGAGCAGCCCGCCGGCGATCATCTGCGGCGTCTGGCCCGGATCGCCCGCGGCGATCCCGTACAGGAACAGCACGGCCTCGGAGCCCTCGCGCAGCACCGCGACGCCGACCACGATCGCGAGCCCCGTCAGCGGCCGGCTGCCGGCCGCGACCGCGCGGCCGACCTCGCCCATGTGCAGCGCCATTTCGCGACCGTGCCGGCTCATCCAGATGCAGTGCCACGCGAGCATCAGCGTCGCGACGAACATCACGCCCGCGTTGAAGACTTCCTGGCCCATGCCGGACGCCCATTGCGAGATCACGTCGGCGAACGCCGCGATCAGGCCGGCGCCGACCACGCCGCCGACCAGCCCGCCGCCCACCCACCAGCCGCGCCGCGGCACGCCCTTCGTGGCAGCCATCACGATCGAGACCACCAGCGCGGCCTCGAGCACTTCACGAAAGACGATCAGGGCAGTAGACAGCATGTCGGTATCGGCTTACTTGACGGTCAGGTGCGTCTTCGACTGCGCTTCGTGATACTCGTCGTGGAACTCGTAGGTCCCGGCCTTCAGCGGCCCGACCAGGATCTCGACCGACTTGCCGGCCGGCACGACCTTCTCCGCCTTGAAGTCGTCGCTCTCGAATTCCGCCGGCGTCGCGTCGAGGTTCTTCACGACGAATTTCACTTTCTTGCCGGCGGGGATCGTCACGCCATCGGGCGAAAACTTGTGGTCCTTCAGCGTCAGGTTGACGACGTCGTCGGCCGCGAAGGCGGACGTGGCCGAGGCGCCCAGCAGGGCCAGTGCGAAACCGATAGCGAAACGGGTCATGTGCGTAATGAACGGAAATATCGAAGGGAATCGATACTAAGATCGATTCGCATTTTCACCTCGGAGTACCCTTACTCCGAACATGGAGATCGTACGCGATCGACGTGACACGCCCGTTGCCGCGCAAGGCTCCGCGAGATTTCGTCGACAATGGATGGCCGTCAATCGGGAAAAATTCGGACTGACGCGCGCGCGCGAATCACGATTCGTCAGACCTCAGCATTACAAATGGCTGATGCCGTACACCTCGTTGCGTGCGGCGCTTGACCTTCCCACCATGGCAAGCTTCATGCTGCACGTATTCGTCAACCATCCATCCGGGAGAACACGATGGAATTCGAAGTCCAGGACATGACCTGCGGCGGCTGCGCCAACGCAATCACGCGCGCGGTGACGGCCGCCGACCCCGCCGCGAAGCTCGACATCGACGTCGCGGCGAAGATCGTCAAGGTCGACTCGGCGCAAGGCGCCGAGCGCGTGCAGTCGATCATCGAAGCCGCCGGCTTCCATCCCGCGCTGCGGACCGCGTAACGCGCACCGAAGGCTGGGCGCGTCGCCGGACGGCGACACGCCCGCGCCCGGCCGCGCGTCAGCGCAGCCGGATCAGCGTCGACTTCAGTTCGGTGTACTTCTCGAGCGCATGCAGCGACTTGTCGCGGCCGTTGCCCGACTGCTTGTAGCCGCCGAACGGGAAGTTCATGTCGCCGCCCTCGTCATAGCAGTTCACCCACACGGTGCCCGCCCGCAGCCGGCGCGACACGTCGTGCGCGGTCGTCAGGTTCGACGTCCACACGGCCGCGGCCAGCCCGTATTCGGTGTCGTTCGCGATCCGCACGGCCTCGTCGACGTCGTCGAACACGATCACCGACAGCACGGGCCCGAAGATTTCCTCGCGCGCGATCTTCGCGTCGGGCTTCACCTCGAACACCGTCGGCTCCACATAGAAGCCGCCCGTTTCCGCGTTCACGCGCGCACCGCCCGTGACGAGCCTGCCCTCGCCGCGCCCCGCTTCGATATAGCCGAGCACGCGTTCGAGCTGGATGCCGTCGACGATCGCGCCCATCGACACCGACGGATCGAGCGGATTGCCGGGCACGTATGCGCGGGCGGCAGCGACGAGCTTCTCGATGAACGCGTCCTTGATGTCGCGATGCACGAGCAGCCGCGAGCCGGCCGTGCACATCTCGCCCATGTTGTAGAAGATCGCGCCGGCCGCCGTCTGCGCCGCGCGGTCGAGATCGGGACAGTCGGGCAGCACGATGTTCGGTGACTTGCCGCCGAGCTCGAGCCACGCGCGCTTCAGGTTCGACTGCGCCGCATACTGCATGATCAGCTTGCCGACCGCCGTCGAGCCCGTGAACGCGATGCAGTCGACGTCGCGATGCAACGCGAGCAGCTTGCCCGGTTCGCCCGCGCCCGGCACGACGTTGAATACGCCGGCCGGGATGCCGGCCTCGAACGCGAGCTGCGCGACGCGGATCGCGGTCAGCGGCGACTTCTCCGACGGTTTCAGCACGACGCTGTTGCCGGCCGCGAGCGCGGGGCCGAATTTCCATGCGGCCATCAGGATCGGGAAGTTCCACGGCACGACGGCGGCCACCACGCCGACCGGCTCGCGCGTGACGAGACCGACGAGATGATGATCGGCCGGCGCGACCTCGCCGCCGACCTTGTCGATCGCCTCGGCGAACCATTCGACGCAGTACGCGGCGCCCGGCACGTCGACCGTCGTCGTGTCGCCGATCGGCTTGCCCGCGTCGAGCGTCTCGAGCAGCGACAGTTCGTCGAGATGCTCGCGCATCAGCGCGGCCCAGCGCAGCAGCACGGCCTTGCGCGCGCGCGGGTTCAGGCCGGCCCATACACCTGCGTCGAATGCGCGGCGGGCTGCCGCGACGGCCGCGTTCACGTCCGCTTCGCCGCAATCGGCGACCTTCGCCAGCACGCGGCCGTCGATCGGGCTCACGCAGTCGAACGTCCTGCCGCCATGTGCGTCGCGCGACGCGCCATCGATGAATGCGCGCCCTTCGATCTCGAGCGACGCCGCCTTGTGTTGCCAGTCAGCCAAAGTCAACTTGTTCATCAGGATGCCTCAATGTTGTGGCATTCGCGATGCGGCGCGCCGCGCGCGAGGCATGCGGCCGGCCTGCAGCGAATGCGGTGACGCGCGGTCAGAAGGTCGCCGGCGAATTGGCCGACACGACCTCGCAGATCAGTTCCGCGCTGGGATTGCGAAAACGATGCGGCAAACGGCTTTCGAAGTAGTAGCCGTCTCCGGGGTCGAGCAGCCACGTCGCGCCGTCGACGGTCAACTCGAGCCGACCCGACACGACGACGCCGCCCTCGTGTCCCGCGTGCACCAGCATCTCGGGCCCCGTGTCGGCCAGCGGCTGGTAGGTCTCGCGCAGGATGCACATGTTGCGATCCTTCACGTTCGCGCCGACGAGCTGAAACGCGAGCGACTCGTTGCCGAGGTTCGGCATCTCGTCGCGGCGCGACACGACCGCGCGCGATTCGACGAGCTCGAACGTGAAGAACTCCGCGAGACTCATCGGGATGCATTCGAGCAGTTTCTTCAGCGAGCCGACCGACGGGCTCACGCGGCCCTGTTCGATCAGCGAGATCGTGCCGTTGGTGACGCCGGCGCGTTTCGCGAGTTCGCGCTGCGACAGGCCATGCTTGTTGCGCACGAAACGCAGGCGCTCGGCGACTTCGGTGGACATCGATTCGGTTTCGGACACGATAAGTGCGATGACAAAGTGAAACGACGCATGGGACAGCCGTTGAATATTCTAATCACTTTATGCCGCACATCAGCGGGGAAAACCCTGAAAGCCGTTCGAAATAATGAACGGCATGCCGATTATTCCTTTTGCGAATCTTTTGTTCGCACTGCTCGGGAAAGCCCTGATGCAGGACCATTAAAAAACATTTGACGCCGTTATTGGCTCGTATATGCTGGCTCTCAGGTCGGCGTCATCAGGCTTTCATAGGCATCGAAAAGCGTTATCGCAACGCAACAATTGATGCCCGTCAATGTAAATGACGCAGGACCGGCGCCTCGATTATTTTAAACGCCCCGTGCGTCGAAACGATCAGGTGTTCAATACTTTCAACAAACCAGTCGAGTGTAATCGTGAGAGTCCGTGGCCCTCTGGTGAGGTGGGATCGAGGCGATGTGCGAAGTTTGCGCAGCGCCGTTCCCGCTTCCGACGGCAGTTGCGGCTGGCATAGTCCTCGCCTGCTTCACCTGTCGATCTACACCATCCTGTCCCGTCGTTCCGTTCGGCGTCACAACGCCGTTTCCGCACGCGCATTCGTCGCCGTCGATACCGACGAAGTGGCGTCGCTGCTGCCGTAGCGCCTCTCCTTTCTTCACGTCGTTCGTTTCATGTGCCGATTCGCCAACCGCATCTTCCGTGCGGTGACGGAACGCGTTCGCGCATACGTTGCCGCGTCGCGTATCGCGAGGAAACGAACGACGGCCTGATCGTCGCGCGCAGCGCGGATCGCCACGCCATCCCGTTGCGCCCATTCACCAGCGGCCGTGCGCCTCGCGCCCGGCTGCGGGGTCGTGTCGCGCCTGCGTTTTGCCGCATCCGGCTCGATGCACGTCACGTCCCTACGGATTACTGATTGACGTCATGGAAAGGAAACCTCTCGTCGGCATCACCGCCGACCTCACCCAGATCGGCGCCCACGCGTCGCATACGGTCGGCGACAAATACGTCGCCGCGATCGTCGACGGCGCGCAGGCGCTCGCGATGGTGCTGCCCGCCCTCGGCGAGCGCCAGTCGACCGCCGACGTGCTCGACGCGGTCGACGGGCTGCTGTTTACCGGCAGCTACTCGAACGTCGAGCCGCATCTGTATGGCGGCGAACCGAGCGCACCGGGCACGAAGCACGACCCGGCGCGCGACGCGACGACGCTGCCGCTGCTGCGCGCGGCCATCGTCGCGGGCGTGCCCGTGCTCGCCGTGTGCCGCGGCTTCCAGGAGCTGAACGTCGTGTGCGGCGGCACGCTGCATCAGCGCGTGCACGACGTGCCCGGCTTCGCCGACCACCGTGAGGACGACGACGCGCCGATGGATACGCAATACGGCCCCGCGCACGTCGTGCGCCTGACGCCCGGCGGCCTGCTGCATGCACTCGCCGGCGGCCGCGACGAAGTGCAGGTGAACTCGCTGCACAAGCAGGGCGTCGCGCAACTCGGCTCCGGCCTCGCGGTCGAGGCCGTCGCGCCGGATGGCCTGATCGAGGCCGTGAGCGTCGTCGACGCACCGGCGTTCGCGCTCGCCGTGCAGTGGCATCCGGAATGGCGACATGCGCAGGACCCGCTGTCGAGCGCGATCTTCCGCGCGTTCGGCGACGCGTGCCGCGCGCGCCGCGCCGCCCGCACGCGCGCCACGGCCGCCGCCGCGCTCGCCTGAGCGCGCCCACCAGACAACGAGAACAGACATGCAAGACATCGAAGACTTTCTGAAGCAGCACCGGATCACCGAGATCGAAGCGATCATTCCCGACATGGCCGGCATCGCGCGCGGCAAGATCACGCCGCGCAACAAGTTCACGTCCGGCGAATCGATGCGCCTGCCGCAAGCCGTGATGGTGCAGACCGTCACCGGCGAATATCCGGAAGACGGCTCGCTGACCGGCGTGACCGACCCCGACATGGTGTGCGTGCCCGACACGTCGACGATCCGCCTGATTCCGTGGGCCGTCGACCCGACCGCGCAGGTGATCCACGACTGCGTGCACTTCGACGGCTCGCCGGTCGAGATCTCGCCGCGCTACGTGCTGCGCCGCGTGCTCGACCTGTACAAGGCGAAGGGCTGGAAGCCGGTCGTCGCGCCGGAACTCGAGTTCTACCTGGTCGACATGAACAAGGACCCCGACCTGCCGCTGCGTCCGCCGGTCGGCCGCACGGGCCGCCCCGAAACGGGCCGCCAGTCGTATTCGATCGAGGCCGTCAACGAGTTCGATCCGCTGTTCGAGGACATCTACGAGTACTGCGAATCGCAGAACCTCGACATCGACACGCTGATCCACGAAGTCGGCGCCGCGCAGATGGAGATCAACTTCATGCACGGCGACGCGCTGTCGCTGGCCGACCAGGTGTTCCTGTTCAAGCGCACGGTGCGCGAGGCCGCGCTGCGCCACAACATGTACGCGACGTTCATGGCCAAGCCGATGGAAGACGAACCGGGCTCGGCGATGCACGTGCACCAGAGCATCGTCGACGAGGAAACGGGCCAGAACCTGTTCACGTCGCAGGAAACCGGCG
This sequence comes from Burkholderia sp. IO2, assembly GCF_029522185.1. NCBI lineage: Bacteria > Pseudomonadati > Pseudomonadota > Betaproteobacteria > Burkholderiales > Burkholderiaceae > Burkholderia > Burkholderia sp. IO2. The sequence goes on from NZ_JAKWFH010000033.1 coordinate 13,590, forward strand.
GCGCGACGTCGATGTTCTACAACTATCTCGCGGGGCTGCAGAAGTACACGCCGGCGCTGATGCCGATCTTCGCGCCGTACATCAACTCGTACCGCCGCCTGTCGCGCTTCATGGCCGCGCCGATCAACGTGCAGTGGGGCTACGACAACCGCACGGTGGGTTTCCGCATTCCGCATTCGGGCCCGGCCGCGCGTCGTATCGAAAACCGCATCCCGGGCGTCGACTGCAACCCGTACCTCGCGCTCGCCGCGACGCTCGCGGCCGGCTATCTCGGCATGACGCAGCGCCTGGAGCCGACCGAGCCGCTGGTGAGCGACGGCTACAGCCTGCCGTACCAGTTGCCGCGCAACCTCGAGGAAGGGCTGACGCTGATGGCCGCGTGCGAGCCGCTCGGCGAGATCCTCGGGCACAAGTTCCTGAAGGCGTATTTCGCGCTGAAGGAAACCGAATACGAAGCGTTCTTCCGCGTGATCAGCTCGTGGGAACGCCGCCATCTGCTGCTGCACGTGTAAGCGTGCCAACCGCATACGGAATCACGGAGGAAACATGACTTACCGCAACGAATCTGCCTGGATCCAGTCGGCCGCACCGACCGCCACGGCCGCCGCGCCGCGCGCGACGCAGGCACGCTCGACCGCCGAATACCGCGCGCTCGACGCCGCGCACCACATCCATCCGTTCTCGGACATGGGCGCGCTCAATCGTGCCGGCAGCCGCGTGATCGTGAAGGCCGACGGCGTCTACCTGTGGGACTCGGACGGCAACAAGGTGATCGACGGGATGGCCGGCCTGTGGTGCGTGAACGTCGGCTACGGGCGCAAGGAACTCGCCGACGCCGCGTATCGCCAGATCCAGGAACTGCCGTTCTACAACACGTTCTTCAAGACCACGCATCCGCCGGTGATCGAGCTTTCCGCGATGCTCGCGGAAGTGACGCCGGCCGGCTTCAATCACTTCTTCTATTGCAACAGCGGCTCGGAAGGCAACGACACCGTGCTGCGTCTCGTGCACCAGTACTGGCGCGTGCAGGGCAAGCCGCAGAAGAAATACGTGATCTCGCGCAAGAACGGCTATCACGGCTCGACGATCGCGGGCGGCACGCTCGGCGGGATGGGCTACATGCACGAGCAGATGCCGTCGAAGGTCGAGCACATCGTGCACATCGACCAGCCGTACTTCTTCGGCGAAGCGCAAGCCGGCGAGACGCCCGAAGCATTCGGCCTCGCGCGCGCGCAGCAGCTCGAAGCGAAGATTCTCGAACTCGGCGCGGAGAACGTCGCGGCTTTCATCGGCGAGCCGTTCCAGGGTGCGGGCGGCGTGATCTTCCCGCCGTCGACGTACTGGCCGGAAATCCAGCGGATCTGCCGCAAGTACGACATCCTGCTGGTCGCCGACGAAGTGATCGGCGGCTTCGGGCGCACCGGCGAATGGTTCGCGCACCAGCACTTCGGCTTCGAGCCGGACCTGATCACGATGGCCAAGGGCCTCACGTCGGGCTACGTACCGATGGGCGCGGTCGGCATTCACGAGCGCGTCGCGCGCCCGATCATCGACAACGGCGAATTCAATCACGGCCTCACGTATTCGGGTCACCCGGTGGCAGCCGCCGTCGCGGTCGCGAACCTGAAGCTGCTGCGCGACGAGGGCATCGTCGAGCGCGTGAAGACCGATACCGGCCCGTACTTCCAGGCGCTGATGCGCGAAACCTTCGCGCGTCATCCGATCGTCGGCGAAGTGCATGGCCACGGGATGGTCGCGAGCCTGCAACTGGCCGAAGCGCCGGCCGAACGCCGCCGCTTCGCGAACGGCGGCGACGTCGGCACGATCTGCCGCGACTTCTGCTTCAACGGCAACCTGATCATGCGCGCGACCGGCGACCGGATGCTGCTGTCGCCGCCGCTCGTGATCTCGCGCCAGGAAATCGATGAACTCGTGTCGAAGGCGAAGAAGGCCGTCGATGCCACCGCCCAGCAACTGGGTATTTCGTAACGGTTTTTGCCTACAGGCGTGCGGCGGGCGCCGCACGCCGCCATCATCCAGGGGAATTCCACCATGCGTGCCTGCATTCTTCGCCAAGCCTGTTCCGTCGCCGCCCTCGCCGCCGCGGCCGCGCTCACGTCGGTCGCCAGCCCGTCGGCGCATGCCGACGAACTGAACGTCTACAACTGGTCCGACTACATCGCGCCGGACACGATCCCGAACTTCCAGAAACAGACGGGTATCCACGTCAAGTACGACAACTACGACAGCGACGACACGCTGCAGGCGAAGCTGCTGGCCGGCAGCTCGGGCTACGACATCGTCGTGCCGACGTCGAACTACATGGCCAAGCAGATCCAGGCCGGCGTGTACCAGAAGCTCGACAAGTCGAAGATTCCGAACCTCGCGAACCTCGACCCGCTGCTGATGAAGATGATCGCCGACGCCGATCCGGGCAACCAGTACGGCGTGCCGTGGGCCTACGGCACGGACGGCATCGGCTACAACGTGCAGGCGGTGAAGAAGGCGCTCGGCGACAAGGCGCCGGTCGACAGCTGGGCGCTGGTGTTCGACCCGGCCAACATGGAGAAGCTGAAGGGCTGCGGCGTGTCGTTCCTCGACCAGGCCGTCGACGTGTTCGCCGCCACGCTGCAATACATGGGCAAGGACCCGAACAGCAAGAACCCCGGCGACTACCAGGCTGCCTTCGAAGTCCTGAAGAAAGTCCGCCCGTACATCACCCAGTTCAACTCGTCCGGCTACATCAACGATCTCGCGAACAACGACGTGTGCGTCGCGCTCGGCTGGTCGGGCGACATCGGCATCGCGCACCGCCGCTCGTCGGAAGCGAAGCGCTCGTACGACATCAAGTTCGCGAACCCGAAGGAAGGCGGCCTGCTGTGGTTCGACGTGATGGTGATCCCGAAGGATGCGCCGCACCCGGAAGCCGCGATGAAGTGGATCAACTACGTGTCCGATCCGAAGGTCAACGCGGCGATCACCAACACGGTGTTCTACCCGACCGCGAACAAGGCCGCGCACCCGTTCGTCACGCCGGCCGTCGCGCAGGACCCGACCGTCTACCCGCCCGAGGACGTGCTGAAGAAGATGGTGCTGATGAAGCCGATGCCGGCCGACATCCTGCGCCTCGAGAACCGTCTGTGGGCCCAGTTGAAGACGGGCCACTGACCGCCATGCATCGCGGCGGCGCAGGCATCGCGGTACGCCTGACCGCCTGAGATCCGCGGACGTCCGTCCGCTCGCGCGCCCCGCGCGCGCTGTTCCATCCGGCACGAGCCGTCGTCCGCGAGTCGCGTTGCGCGCCTCGCGCGGGGACACCCACGCCTGCAATCCGTGAAGAACGAATGGTGACTCCCATGCAATCGATACCCTCTTCCGCTGCTGCACGACAGACCCAACCGGCCACGGCGCCCCGCACGCAAAACGACGCGTTCGTGCGCATCGAAAACGTCGTGAAGAAATTCGGCGACAGCACGGCCGTCGACAACGTGAACCTGACGATCGCGAAGAACGAGCTGTTCGCGCTGCTCGGCAGCTCGGGCTGCGGCAAGTCCACGCTGCTGCGCATGCTCGCCGGGCTGGAAACGGCGACCTCCGGCAAGATCTTCGTCGACGGCGAGGACCTCGCGTCGCTGCCGCCGTACCGCCGCCCGGTCAACATGATGTTCCAGTCGTATGCGCTGTTTCCGCACATGACGGTCGAATCGAACGTCGCATTCGGCCTGAAGCAGGAAGGCACGCCGAAGCACGAGATCAAGGAGCGCGTGGCCGACGCGCTCGCGCTCGTGCAGATGAGCAAGTACGCGAAGCGCAAGCCGCATCAGCTGTCCGGCGGCCAGCAGCAGCGCGTCGCGCTCGCCCGCTCGCTGGTGAAGCGTCCGAAGCTGCTGCTGCTCGACGAGCCGATGTCCGCGCTCGACAAGAAGATCCGCCAGAAGACCCAGCTCGAACTGGTGAACATCATCGACAAGGTCGACGTGACCTGCGTGATGGTCACGCACGACCAGGAAGAAGCGATGACGATGGCGAGCCGCCTCGCAGTGATGAGCGAAGGCAAGATCGTGCAGATCGGCTCGCCCGGCGAAGTCTACGAATACCCGAACAGCCGCTTCTCGGCCGAATTCATCGGCTCGACCAACCTGTTCGAGGGGCGCGTCGTCGAGGACGAGCCCGATCACATCTTCGTCGAAAGCGACGATCTCGAAACGCGCATGTACGTGAGCCACGGCGTGACCGGCCCGCTCGGGATGCCGGTCGGCATCTCGGTGCGCCCGGAGCGCGTGCACGTGTCGCGCGAGAAGCCGGGCTCGAAGCACAACTGGGCGCGCGGCGTCGTCACCGACATCGCGTACATGGGCAGCTATTCGCTGTACCACGTGCGTTTGCCGAGCGGCAAGACGGTGGTGTCGAACCTGTCGAGCTCGCACCTGATGAACGACGGCGCGCCCGCGTGGAACGACGACGTGTTCGTGTCGTGGTCGCCGGCCAGCGGCGTCGTGCTGACGCAGTGAGGACGCCACGATGAGAACCTCCGCTTCCACGCCTTCCGCGCCGGTGCCGACCGGCGCTACCGCTGTCACCCAGGCTCATCAACGCCGCAGCCGCTTCTCCGTGCTGTCGCGCTTCCTGCCGTCGGGCCGCAACGTCGCGATCGGCGTGCCGTTCCTGTGGCTCGCCGTGTTCTTCGCGCTGCCGTTCGTGCTGGTGCTGAAGATCAGCTTCGCCGACCAGGTGATGGGCATCCCGCCGTACACGTCGCTCGTCGAGATCAAGGACGGCGTCGTGCACTTCGCGCTGCAGCTGTCGCACTACGCGTTCCTGCTGCAGGACGACCTGTACATCGCGACCTACCTCAGCTCGCTGAAGATGGCCGCCGTGTCGACGGTGCTGTGCCTGCTGATCGGTTACCCGATGGCGTACTACATCGCGCGCTCGGAGCCGAACCGTCGCAACGTGCTGATGATGGCCGTGATGCTGCCGTTCTGGACGTCGTTCCTGATCCGCGTGTACGCATGGATCGGCATCCTGAAGGACGACGGCCTGCTGAACCACACGCTGATCGCGCTCGGCATCATCCACACGCCGCTGCGGCTCTATCACAGCGACGCGGGCGTCTACATCGGGATGGTCTATTCGTACCTGCCGTTCATGGTGATGCCGCTGTACGCGCACCTCGTGAAGATGGACCTGACGCTGCTCGAAGCCGCGTACGACCTCGGCGCGAAACCGTGGGTCGCGTTCACGCGCATCACGCTGCCGCTGTCGAAGAACGGGATCATCGCCGGCAGCCTGCTCGTGTTCATCCCGGCAGTGGGCGAGTACGTGATTCCGGAGCTGCTCGGCGGCGCCGACACGCTGATGATCGGCCGCGTGATGTGGGATGAATTCTTCAACAACATGGACTGGCCGATGGCGTCCGCGGTGACGGTCGCGATGGTGATGCTGCTGCTCGTGCCGATGGCGCTGTTCCAGTACTACCAGGTCAAGGAACTGGGAGACGCGAAATGATCAAGCCGAGCAAACCGCTGTCGACGGGCGTTCTCGCCTTCGGCTTCCTGTTCCTCTACATCCCGATCATCAGCCTGATCGTGTACTCGTTCAACGAATCGAAGCTCGTGACGGTGTGGTCGGGCTTCTCGCTGAAGTGGTACGCGGCGCTGCTCGACGACGACGAGCTGCTGACCGCCGCGTGGCTGTCGCTGAAGATCGGTCTGCTGACGGCCACCGCGTCGGTCGTGATCGGCACGTGGGCCGGTTTCGTGCTCGCGCGCTTCGGCCGCTTCAAGGGCTTCACGCTGTACACCGGGATGATCAACGCGCCGCTGGTGATTCCGGAGGTGATCCAGGGGATTTCGCTGCTGTTGCTGTTCGTCGCGCTCGAGCAGATGTTCGGCTGGCCGAAGGGGCGCGGGATGGTGACGATCTGGATCGGCCACGTGATGTTGTGCGTGTCGTACGTGGCGATCATCGTGCAGTCGCGCGTGAAGGAGATGAACAAGTCGCTCGAGGAGGCCGCGCTCGACCTGGGCGCGACGCCGCTGAAGGTGTTCTTCGTGGTGACGCTGCCGCTGATCTCGCAGGCGCTGCTGTCGGGTTGGCTGCTGTCGTTCACGCTGTCGATCGACGATCTGGTGCTGTCGGCGTTCCTGTCCGGGCCGGGGTCGACGACGCTGCCGCTGGTGGTGTTCTCGCGCGTGCGGCTGGGGCTGAACCCGGAGATGAACGCGCTGGCGACGCTGTTCATCACGGCCGTGACGATCGGCGTGATCGTCGTGAACCGGATGATGATCGCGCGCGAACGACGCCGGATGGCCGACCTGAAGGCCGCGTTCGCGGTGGCCTGACGGCCGGCCTCCTGCTTCGACGATAACAAGCACTGCAGACAAGCAAGACGCGCTGCCCCAGGGGGGGCGCGCGATTCGATCCCGATTTGACAGGCGCACGACTAGGAGAATCCGCAATGAAGAAGAAACTGATCTGCCTGCTGGTGGCCGGCGCGTTGCCGGGCATCGCGCTGGCCGGTTCGACATCCGCCGAAATCAAGGCGCTGCAGGCGCAGGTCGCCGCGCTGCAGAAACAGATGAAGGCCATGCAGGCGCAGCTCGCCGCGAAGCCGGGCGGCGCAGGGGGGGGCGCGACGTCCGGCGCGAGCGACGGCATGGCCGGCGGCGGCAACGCCGTCGCGGTCGCCGCCGACCCGGGCTCGCCGGATTACGGCAAGGCACGCGCGACGCTGACCAACGACGAGGTCAGCGAGATGAAGCAGCAGATCGCGAACCAGCAGTTGAAGGTCGATTCGCTGACCGACGCGGCCAATACCGGCCCGCTCGCCGGCCTGTCGGTCACCGGCTACATCGATCCGACCTACATCTACAACCGCGCGGCCGGCACGTCGTCGTTCCTGTTCGCGAACCACGAGAACGCGTACAACTACTTCAACAGCACGTTCGGCGATCTCTACCTCGACATCAAGAAGACCTTCGGCGTCGGCCCGATGGCGCCGTCGGCCGAGATCACGTTGATGCCGAACCGCGGCAACGGCATCACGCTGCTGCAGAACTCGCGCGGCTCGATCACCGACAACCTGCTGAACACGGCGGTGATCAACGTGCCGATCACCGCCGAGACGACGCTGGTCGCCGGCCTGATCCCGAGCTTCGGCGGCTACGAAGTGCAGCAATCGAACCAGATGCTCACGCTCACGCACAACCTGCTGTACGATTTCTCCGATCCGGGCAGCTACGTCGGTGTCGGCGCGAACTACACGAAGGGCGCCTGGGCGTGGAAGTTCTTCCTCGGCAACGAGCAGTACCGCACCTACGGCTCGGTCACGCAGACGGGCACCAATGCGCTCGGCGACCCGATCACCACCAGCAACAAGGTGCCGACCTTCACCGCGCGCGCGGACTACACGTGGTCGAGCGCGCTCGATCTCGGCGGCTCGTTCAACATCGGCCGCCAGACGCTGTCGAGCGCGATCGACGCGGACGGTGTCGTCCATTACGGCCCGGGTGGCGCGGCGCCGAGCGGCTACGGTTCGTTCTTCTTCGGCGAACTCGACGCGACCTACACGCTCGCCGACGTGCAGTACAACGCCGAAGTCGACTACGGCCGGCAGCAGCATGCGGCGTTCAACGGCGGGCTCGCGCAGTGGTACGGGCTGTCGCTGCTCGCGCACCGCAAGTTCAACGCGCCGGTGGTCGGCCGCATGGGCGTGACGCTGCGCTACGACCTGCTCGCGAACTCGAAGAACGGCGGCGGCGGCGGCGGCATCGCGCTGAACGGCAACGGGATGGACCCGAGCAACGGCTTCGGCGTCGACGCGGACTGTCTCGCGCAGTCGAAGGCCGGCGGCGGCCTGGGCTTCGAGTGCAAGGGCGCGGTGCGCCAGGACGTCGCGCTCGACCTGCTGTTCTATCCGACCCAGCAGATCACCGTGAAGGTCGAATACCGGCACGACTGGGCGAACAACAAGGTGTTCCTGCGCAACGACGGGTCGTACGGCAAGTCCAACGACCTGCTCGCGACGCAGTTCATCTATTCGTTCTGATGCAGCACGCGCGGCGTCCCGCGCCGTTTTCCGGGTGGCTGCGCGCCGTTGCAGCCTTGTCGAGGGAGTCGGTTTCATGACGCAGTCTTTTACCCGCCGCGCCGATGCGCTCGCGCGCGACTCGTACTACGAAGCCACGGCCACGCGGCCCGCGGCGGACGATCCGATGCTCGACGCGGCGATCGACGTCGACGTCTGCGTGATCGGCGCCGGCTTCGCCGGCCTGTCGACGGCGCTCGACTGCCGCGCGCGCGGGCTGTCGGTCGCCGTGATCGATGCGCAGCGGCCCGGCTGGGGCGCGTCGGGCCGAAACGGCGGCCAGGCGATCACCGGTTTCGCGAAAGACGAGGTGATCGAGCAGCAGCTCGGCCCCGACGGCGCGCGCGCCGCGTGGTCGCTGTCGCTCGACGGCGTCGCGCTGATCGCCGAGCGCATCGCGCGCTACGGGATCGACTGCGACTTCACGCGCGGCTACCTGACGGTCGCGACGAAGCCGCGCCGCATCGACGACCTGCGTGCGTGGATGAACGCCGCGACGTCGCGCTGGGGCCATCCGTCGCTCGCCTGGCTCGATACCGGCGAGATCCAGGCGCGCATTGCATCGACGCGCTATCTGGCCGGCGTGCACGATCCGCTGTCGGGCCATCTGCATCCGCTCAAGTACTGCCTCGGCCTTGCCGATGCCGCACGCCGCGAAGGCGTCGCGCTGTACGCGCACACGCCGGCGCTCGACGTCGTGCGCGGCACCCGGCCCGTCGTGCGCACGCCGTCGGGCGAAGTGCGCTGCCGCTTCGTCGTGTCGTGCTGCAACGCCGGGCCCGGCGGCGTGCTGCCGGCCGCGACCGCCGCGCGCATCGCGCCGATCGCGTCGTACATCATCGCGACCGAGCCGCTCGGCCGGGCGCGCGCCGATGCACTGATCGCCCGGCGCGAAGCCGTGTGCGACAACAACTTCTTCCTCGACTATTTCCGGCTGTCGGCCGACCACCGGATGCTGTTCGGCGGCCGGGCGAATTCGGCCAGCGCATCGCCCGCGGCGCTCGCCGAAGCGATCCGGCAACGCATGGTCGGCGTGTTTCCGCAGCTCGGCGACGTGCGCGTCGACCACGCGTGGGGCGGCTTCGTCGACGTCACGCGCAACCGCGCGCCGGATTTCGGCGCGATCGATCCGAACTTCTTCTACGTCCAGGGCTTCAGCGGCCACGGCGTCGCGCTCACCGGCATCGCCGGACGCGCGGTCGCCGGCGCGATCGCGGGCGACACGCACGCGTTCGACCTGTTCGCCCGCCTGCGTCACCGACGCTTTCCCGGCGGCGATGCATGGCGGCAACCCGCGCTCGAACTCGGGATGCTGTACCACCGCGTACGCGAGCTGTTCTGAGCCCTTTCACTCCGCTTTCCTGATCATGCAGACATTCGCCAACCAGCCGCACGTCGCGTCGTACTACGCGGCGACCGCCAACGATACGACCCGCCACGCGCCGCTCGCCGGCACGATCGACGCCGACGTGTGCGTGATCGGCGCGGGCCTCACGGGCCTGTCCGCCGCGCTCAATCTCGCCGAGCGCGGCCATTCGGTGACCGTGCTCGAAGCGTCGCGGGTCGGATGGGCGGCGAGCGGCCGCAACGGCGGCCAGTTGATCGGCGGCTTCGCGTGCGACATCGACACGTTCGCGCAGTTCATGCCGGAAGGCGACGTGAAGCGCATCTGGGACATGGGGCTCGAGACGCTGTCGCTCGTGAAGTCGCGCATCGCGCGGCACGACATCGACTGCGCGCTGGTGCCCGGCTATCTGACCGCAGCCAACACCGAGCGCGACGCGGATGCGCTGAAACGCTGGCGCGACGAAGCCGCGAAGCGCTTCGGCTACGACCGCTTCCACTTCGTCGAAGCCGACGAACTCGGCGACTACGTGCAGTCGGCCCGCTATTGCGGCGGCCTGTACGACCCCGATAGCGGCCATCTCCATCCGCTCAACTACACGCTCGGCCTCGCGCGGGCAGCCACCGACGCGGGCGTGCGCATCCACGAGGACAGCTGCGTGACACGCGTGCGCGACGTGGCCGGCGGCCACGTCGTCGAGACGGGCGGCGGCAACGTGCGTGCGCGCTTCGTCGTGCTCGCCTGCAATACCTACGTCGGCACGCTCGCACCCGCGCTGTCGAGGAAGATCATGCCGGTCGGCACCTACGTGATCGCGACCGAGCCGCTCGGCGAAGCGCGCGCCGCCGCGCTGATGCCTGCCCGCGCGGCGATCTGCGACAGCCGCTTCGTGCTCGACTACTTCCGGCCGGCGCCCGACACGCGGCTCGTGTGGGGCGGCAAGGTCAGCTATTCGACGCGCGCGCCGCGCGATCTCGCGGCGGCGATGCGCGCCGACATGCTGAAGACGTTCCCGCAGCTCGCGGACGTGAAGGTCGACTATGCGTGGGGCGGTTTCGTCGACATCACGATGAACCGCGCGCCGCACTTCGGCCGCATCACGCCGACCACGTATTTCGCGCAGGGGTTTTCGGGGCACGGCGTGAACACGACCGCGCTCGCAGGCAAGCTGATCGCCGAGGCGATCGACGGACAGGCGAGCCGCTTCGACCTGTTCGACAAGATCCGGCATCGCGACTTCCCCGGCGGCGCGGCGCTGCGCACGCCGGCGCTGGTGCTCGCGATGAGCTGGTATCGGCTGCTGGATGCGTTCGGCGTGCATTGAGCGCGCGCAGCGTCACCGCGCAAAAGCAGAACGGCCGCTCGGTCCGGCGGCAGGATTCGGGAGAAGCCGCCGCGCGTCAGTCGGTGCCGTACTTCGGCGAACGCGGCCCGTACAGCAGCCCGTTCGGCGGGCCCGCCGACAACAGCCGCGTGCTCGTCAGTCCGGCGACGTCGTGCGCTTCGTCGGTCAGCGAATGCGCGACCTGCTTGACGGCTGCCTGCACGAGCGCCCCGACGATCCCGAACGCATTGACGCTCATGTTGTTGCCGACTTCCTTGCCGGTCGCGCGGCCCTCGCCCTGCCACAGCACGTCGCCGCTCTTCAGGTCGACGAGCTTCGCCGACGCGGCAACGGTCGTCGTGCTGTCGACCAGCTGGTAGACGGAGCCGTATTGCGTGACCTTCGAATACAGCACGGCGTCCGCGCCGAAGATCTCGCGCAGCTTCGCCGGCGACGTAGCCTGGATGTCGGTCGCATTCGTCAGGCCGTTCTGCTTGAACGTCTCGTCCATCACCGCGACGGGCACCACGTAGTAGCCCGACTCGGCGAGCGGCAGCGTCATTTGCGACAGCACGCCGTAAGTCGCGCCGACGTCGGTGGTTTCATTGACCGGCGGCAGCACGAGGATCGAGCGCGGCTGGCTCTTCTTGAACGCCGTGTAGTCGGGACGTTGCACCGGCTGCGCGCACGCGCTCAGCAGCGCGGCGATCGACAGCGCGAACAGCAGCTTGAATGAAAGTGTCTTGAACATGGCGGGCGTGTCACTGTTTGGCAGGATTCGAATCGGCATTCTTCCGACCGGCAACGGTCTGGCCGGCGGCCGCCGGATTCGCGGCTTTCGACGCACCGGCCTTCTTCTTCATCAGGAAATCCATATACGACGCGGATTCCGGGAACAGCTGCTTCTCGGCCTGCAGTTCCTGCTCGGCCTGCTGCTCGTTGCCGACGCTCGCATACAGCATCCCGAGATGCGCATGGAAACCCGGCGGCGGCGTATGGCCCTTCGCGCGGATCTCCTGCAGCGCTTTTTCGAGCGCATCGATCTGCTGCTGCGGCGCTTGCTGCCCCTTGAAGTATTCGTACACCTGCGGCTGATAGCCGGTCCACTGATACAGCGGCGGCGTGGTCGGCGCCGCGCAGCCCGCGAGCAGCAAGGCGGCCGCCGTCGCCGGCAGCCAGATTCCCCGTTTCATGGTCTTGTCTCTTCTGGTTGGTGAAATGATGCGTGCGCGCCGTATCGCGCGCGGCACTTACTGCGCGGCCTTCAGCACGCCGGCGTCGACCTGGTCGACGAGATGGTTCACGGCTTCCTGGATCGCGAGGTCCAGCACCTTGCCGTTGAGCGTCGAGTCGTAGCCGGCGGTGCCGCCGAAGCCGATCACCTCGCGGTTCGACAGGCTGAATTCGCCCGCGCCCTGGCTCGATGCGACGACTTCCGACGTCGTCGTGTCGACGATGTTCAGGTTGACCTTCGCGTACGCGACCTGCGTCTTGCCGCGACCGAGAATGCCGAACAGCTGATGATCGCCGACGTCCTTGCGGCCGAACTCGGTCACGTCGCCGGTCACCACGTAGTTCGCGCCCTTCACGGCCTGCGCCTTCTTCATGAAGCCCGCTTCCTGCCTGATCTCGTCGAGATTCTCGCGATCGAGCACGTTGAAGCGGCGGCTCTGCTGCAGGCGCGTGACGAGGATCGTCTTCGCCTGTCCGCCGAGGCGGTCGATGCCGTCGGAGAAGATGCCGCGCATGTAGCTCGAGCGGTTGTCGAACTTGCCGACGGCGATCGCGACGGGCTTGCCCGCGTACGGCTTCTGCGCGCTGCTGACGGCCGGCACGTCGAGCGTGCGCGACGATTCGGTCGCGCAGCCGGACAGCGCCGCGACGACCGCGGCCGCCACGAGGACGGTGCGTCGTGTCTGAATGTTCACTGCTGGTCTCCTTGCTGGAAAAGATGGCACTGCGCGGGGCACACGCACGCGTTCATCGCCGGTTCGGCGATCGCTGCAAGTCATGGAGGAGCGCGCGCAACGGATGCGTCACGGCGAAAAGCGGATCGATAATGCGATACGCGCCTGCATCGCGCGCACGGATGATTCCGTTATTCTGATTACTGCGCTGTTGATCGCGCATGGTCGGCCCCGTATATGATTTTTCGCGATCATATCAAGCCTGTTTATCAAGACGGCTTATCTTGATAATAATTGACGATTTTCACGCTTATTTTTATTCGGCGACCCATTCGCGCGCAAATCCCTGCAGGCAAGGGCTCGCGCGACATGCGCGCGATACTCGCCGGTCTTCCGTGTCGATATCGGCGGATTAACGGTCGATCCGCCGATATCGACACGCGTTAATTCATACCGTCGACCCGAACAATCGATATCTCTAAAATACGCCGTTCGGCATTCCGGCCGCACACGCGCGTGCAGCGATGCACACGCGCGTGCCATTCTGCTAATCGGCCACCTTCTGCCGCATCGTCACGAACTCCTCGGCCGCGGTCGGATGAATGCCGATCGTGTCGTCGAACTGCGCCTTCGTCGCGCCCGCGCGAATCGCGATCGCGATGCCCTGGATGATCTCGCCCGCATCGCGGCCGACCATGTGCGCGCCGACCACGCGCTGGCTGTCGCGCGCGACGACGAGCTTCATCAGCGTGCGCTCGTCGCGGCCCGACAGCGTGTGGCGCAACGCCTTGAACGACGTGCGGTAGATGTCGACGTCGCCGTGCGCGTGCCGCGCATCGGCTTCGGTCAGGCCGACCGTCGCGACCTCCGGCTGGCTGAACACGGCCGACGGCACGTACGCGTGATCGACCGCCACGCGCGACCCGCCGAACAGCGTGCGCGCGAGCAGCGCGCCGTCGCACGTCGCGACCGGCGTGAGCTGCGGCCGCGACGTGACGTCGCCGATCGCGTGGATCGACGGCACCGACGTCGCCGAATACGCATCGACGGCAATCGCGCCGCGTGCATCGAGCAGGATGCCCGCCTGCTCGAGCCCGATTCCGTCGACGTTCGGCACGCGCCCCGTCGCATAGAGCACCTGATCGTACGGCCCGTGCCGCGCGTCGCCGACGCGCACGAACAGTGCGCCGTCGTCCGCGCGTTCGATCGATTCGATCACCGCGCGCGCGTGAATCGTGACGCCCTGCTTCGTCATCTCGTCGGTCAGGAACTGGCGCACGTCGTCGTCGAAGCCGCGCAGGATTTTTTCGCCGCGATAGAACACGTCGACGTGGCTGCCGAAACCGTTGAAGATGCCCGCGAACTCGACCGCGATATAGCCGCCGCCGACCACCGCGATGCGTTTGGGCAGCGCCGCGAGCGACAGCGCCTCGCGCGACGTGATCGCGTGCTCGATGCCGGGCCGCGGCGGCAGCGACGGCCGCGAGCCGGTCGCGATCGCGAGGTGGCGCGCGCGGATCGTGCGCGTGCCGATCGCGACCGTGTGCGCATCGACGAGCGTCGCGCGGCCGGCGTGCATGTCGACGCCCGACTGCCGCAGCAGGTTGATGTAGATGTCGCTCAGCCGGTTGATCTCGCGATCCTTCGCGGCGATCAGCGCGGACCAGTCGAGCGTGCCGGCGCCGAAGGTCCAGCCGAAGCCCTTCGCGTCGTCGACCTCGTGCGGGTAGTGCGACGCATAGACCAGCAGTTTCTTCGGGATGCAGCCGCGCAGCACGCAGGTGCCGCCGATCTGCTCTTCTTCCGCTATGCCGACGCGTGCGCCGTAGGACGCCGCCATGCGTGCGAGCCTCACGCCGCCCGAGCCGGCGCCGATGACGAACAGGTCGTAGTCGAAATCCATCGCATTCCCTCATCGCAGTTCGGATGGAGGGACGATAGCAAGATTCGGGGATTCGTGCGGCGCGTGGTGCGTGCCGCGCGCCCCATAAAAAACGGCGAGAGACGAGGCCTCTCGCCGGTCAAACCGGCTGGCGGTTGTGCCATGCGTCACCGATCGACCGCATGCCCGACCTGCCGATTGCGCGGCACCGGCCGGCCCTGGCGCGCGAAGGGCGCGCCCGCGGCCGGCCGGCCGCCATGCTCATGCCTGCGACGTGTCGCTGCCGTCCGTCGCCTGCGTGTCGTCCGCCTGCTGCGGCTGCTCGTCCTTCTTCTCGAGCATGCCTTCGATCGCCTCGGCGCCCTTGAAACCCGCGACGGCCGCGGCCGCCTTGGTCAAGAGGCCCGCATCCGGATCCAGCTTTTCCGCGCCTTCGACGGCGGCGACTGCGCCGGCGATTTCACCCACGACGTTCAGGATACCCATCGTCATCCCCTTTCAAGAAAATCGTGAGCGCATCGTCCCACGAAAGAAACCGGCGGACCGTGTTTGTCATCGCCGGATACACAAGTTACGCATCAGGCCGGCCGCGCTCGCGGAGCGCCACCGGAACGACGCACGCGCACGCCTGACGGCATGCCACGAGCGATGCACGCAGCGTAGCGGAAAGCCTGCGCGCGCACTGTAAAAGTATGTTCTGGATTGCCGACGGATCGCTTACGGCGCGGGACTTCCGCAATGGAGCGCCCGCCGAATAGTCGTGCGCGCGTATGAAGATCGCGTGACGAAAAAAAAGAGGCTCCTCGCGGAGCCTCTTCGATGTGCGCCGGACGAAGCCGGCGCATGCGTTCCGACGTTCGTCAGAAGATATTGCGCAGGCCGATCGCGATGCCCGTCTGGTTGCTGCGGCCAGGCAGCTCGACGTTCGCCGCGCCGGTCGTCTTGTTGAAGTCGACGGTGCCGTAGATTTCGGTGCGCTTGCTCAGCGCGTACTCGGCGATGCCGACGACCGCGTAGCGGTTGCCGCTCGCGAGCGTGCCGTTCGTGGTCATCGCATTGCGCATGTGGTCGTAGTAGAACGCGCCCGTCAGCGTCAGCGGCACGCTGACCTGCCAGCTCACACCCGCGAACGGACCGTCGTCGATGCGGCCCGTGCCCTTCGCGACCGGAATCGTCTGCTGCGCGAGCAGGCTGTCGACGAAGCCCGTGTCGTCCTTCGAACGCAGGTAGCCCGCGTAGATCTTCGCCTTGCTGAACGCGTACACGATGTTCGCGTGGTAGATCGTCTGCTTGCGCGCCGAGTTGTCGCTGTTCTGCTGCGCGCCGGCCGCGATGCTGAGCGGACCCATCACGTACGACAGCGATACGCCCCACGCATTGCCCTTGCCGAGCGAGCCCGGAATCTGGCCCGAGAAGCCGCCGGCGCCGGTCGATTCGTAGTTGGTGCCGGTCGAGTACATCGCCTTCGCCGTCAGGCCCTCGAACTTGCCCGTGTACTTGATCTGGTTGTCCGCATACAGGCCGCCGCCGAGGGCGACCGGCAGCCACGCGTTTTCGAGGTAGTTGCCGACGGTGAGCGGATCGTACGTATCCGACAGCAGGTCGAACAGCGGCGTCTTCTGGCGGCCGAGGGTCACCGTGCCGTACGGGCTCTGCAGGCCGACGTACGCCGCGCGGTTGAACAGGCGGCCGCTGTCGGCGAATGCGCCGTTCTGCAGGTTCACGCCGCTCTCGAGGTTGAACACGGCCTTCAGGCCGCCGCCGAGGTCTTCCGTGCCGTAGATGCCGAAGCGGCTGTTGGTGATCGCGCCGTTGCTCATCGACAGCAGGCCGTCGTTCTTGGCGTTGGCGTTGGTCAGGTAACGGATGCTGGCGTCGGCGACGCCCCAGAGCGTGACCGAGCTTTGTGCGGCCGCGTACTGACTGGCGAATGCGAGCGCGGCGCCCCCTGCGATGGCTGCGAGTCGGGTGGTCTGCTTCATGAGCTTTCCTTTTTGTAGGTGTCTCCATTCATGGCCGGCCGCGTGCGCAGCCGGGTGGCGATCGCACGCGTTCATGGCGCGCACGATGTGGGCTGAATCATATGACGAGTACGAACGCTGAAAGAAATTGAAATACGCGGTAATCGCGCGATTGTCGTCCGGGAACAACGTTTCCCGCGCCGGGCCTGGCTCGCGCGGCGGCAGGGCGCGGAGCGACGGCGCCGGCGAGCGCACACGGCGCCGCAAGGTCCGGCGAGGGTGCGGCGCGGTAGCGCGGATCGGGCGAAACAGTCGGGGCGATCGTTGCGATCGGCTACCTCGGGCTGCGCGCTGCGGGCTGAGTGCCGTCAGGCGGTTTGCGCCGCGCCGTCGCTGCCGCTGCCCGCGTCGCCGCTGCCGCCCTCGCCGCCCGCACCGCCGTTCCCCGCGCGACGCCTGGCCCGTCGCACGATCTCCGCGAACGCGCCGACGAGCAGCAGCACGGCGCCCCACAGCGCGACGTCCGGCACCAGCCGCGTCACGAGGCCGCCGACCACCGCGCCCGCCAGGAAGCAGAAACTGATCGTCGCGAGCAGCGCCGAGTCGTGCAGCGCGCCCACGTCGTAGCGTGGAATCAGCCCGACGAACAGTTTCTGCGCGGCGCGCCGCAGGTTGCCGGTCGTCATCACCGACGTGTACGACAGTGCCTCGAGATGGGTGAACGACAGCGTCTGCAGCGTCGCGACGAACGAGATGCCCGGAATCAGCCATGCGCTCGACGCGCCGACGAGGCCGCTCGCGGCGACGCCGAGAAACGCGATCTCGACGATCAGGCTCACGAACGCCGTATGCCGCATCCAGCCGCGCTGCGCGGCGAGGCCCAGCAGGTGCGCGACGAACACCGCGAGCACGAAGCCGCCGAGCGGCGGCACGTGGTGCAGCGCGGCGGCCCATTCGCCGGCCGACAGGTTGATGCCGAGCAGCGCGACGTTGCCGGTCATCGTGTTCGCGAACACGTGGCCGTGGCCGACGTACGTGTACGCGTCGAGATAGCCGCCGGACAGCGTCAGCAACGCGGCGACAGTGAGATTGCGGCTGGCGCCGTCGAGATCCATCGATCCTCCGTGGTGCGCGCCGCCCGGCCGCGCGCGGCGGGCGGTGCGCAGGTCAGTCGTGCCGGCACGCGCGGGGCGCCGCCGGCACTGCGCGGCCAGGCTTCGCCGCCTGCCGCGCGCCAATATAATGTCCGTCGTCGCGGGACGGCCGAGCGCCGCACATCGCAGCCGGCCGGCACAGGTCCAACGCGCGGGTTTCACCGCCGCAAGACCGGCCGAGTATACCGGCCGGCCGCCACCGGCCGCGGCCAAGCGCGCCGCCCCGCCGTTCTTCACCGGGCCTTCGAATGACACTCGCGAAGTTCTTCCTGCGCTACACGGTCATCCCGTTCGCGGCGATCGTGCTGGTGGCCGTCTGGGCGTTCAACCGCGAATCGGACGAGATCGATGCGCGCCAGTACGCGGCGCTGGTGGCCGCCTATCCGTCGTTCACGCCGACGCTCAAGCACGAGGTGGCGGACGCGTTGCGCGGCGGCCGGCTCGCGAAGGCCGACTACGGCGCGATCATGCGCGATGCGCTCGACGCGGGGTTCGTGGTCGACTGGCCGGCCCCGACGGACGACGTCGGCGGCGAGCGCGGCCGGCTGTTCGGCCTCGTGAACGGCGACCTGCCGGCATCGCGGTAACCTGCAACCGCCGCCGCCGGCAACGGCGGGCGGCACGACGGACCGCTCATTGCCCGATGCCCGTGAGCCCGATCAGCGCGCCGCCCGCGAGCAGCCACAGCGGGTGGATGCGCGTGCGCCACGCCAGCACCGCGCACGCGGCCGTGATGCCCCACTGGATCGCGGTGCGGTTCGACGCCTCGGAAATCAGCACCGCGCTCGCCGCGACGAGCCCCGCCGTCACCGGCATCATTCCCTGTTGCACGTAGCGGCGCCACGGCCGGTCGCGAAAACGCTCCCACGCATGCAGCGCGAGCACGGTGACGATCGACGACGGCCCGAATTTCGCGAGCGACGCGACGAGCAGCCCGGCCCAGCCGGCCACGTGCCAGCCGACCAGCGACACGATCATCATGTTCGGCCCCGGCGCCGCCTGGGCCAGCGCGAACAGCGCGGTGAACTCGTGCGCGCTCATCCAGTGATGCACGTCGACGACCTGCCGCTGCATCTCCGGCAGGATCGTGTTGCCGCCGCCGAACGCGAGCAGCGACAACTGGCTGAAGATCGTCGCGATGGCGATCAGCGTATCGCTCATGGCCGGCGCTCCTGTTGCGTGTCGGACGTACCGTGCGCGCGATGCGCGGCAGCCGGCACCGGCCGCGGCGTGCCCGCGTCGCGGCGGCGCGACGCGAGCCATACGCTGACGGGCGTCAGCACGAGCATCGTGGTCAGCAGCGGAACGCGCAGCACCGCGATCGCGACGAACGCGAACACGGCGATCGCAGCCGCCGCGCGCGGCGCCCGAAGCAGCGGCTTCGCGACCTTGATCGCCATCGCGACGAGCAGGCCGGCCGCCGCCGCCGCGAGCCCCGCGAACAGGTGCTGCACGTGCGGATCGTTCTGCGTCTTCGCGTACAGCACGCCGAGCGCGACGACGACCAGCGTCGGGCCGGCGATCAGCCCGAGAATGCCGGCGAATGCGCCGGCGACGCCGCGAAAGCGCATGCCGACGGCGACCGACAGGTTGATCACGTTGCCGCCCGGCAGGAACTGGCACAGGCCGAGCAGATCGGTGAATTCGTCGGCGGAGAGCCATTTGCGCTCGTCGACGATGGTGCGCCGCGCGAACGGCAACGCGCCGCCGAACGACATCAGGCCGAGCGACAGGAAACCGGTGAACAGCTCGGCGAGGCCGACGCTGCGGGGCGGCGCGCCGGACGGCGGGGGGACGGGCGGCGAAGCGGATTGCATGGGGCTCCTCATCAAACGGTGAAGCGAGGTTACCGCCGTTCAGGATGCCGGCAAAACGATTTTATCGGCGCGCCCTTGTGATCTAGAATCACAAGCATGGCACGCGATCTCCCGCCCTTTTCCGCGCTTCGGGCCTTTGAAGCCGCGGCACGACATGAAAGCTTCAGCGCCGCCGGCGACGAGCTGCATGTGACTCACGGTGCCATCAGCCGGCAGATCGCCGGGTTCGAGGCGTGGCTCGGCAAGCCGGTGTTCCACCGCTACGGCAAGCGCGTGAAGCTCACCGACGAAGGCCGCCGCTACCTGGACACCGTGCGCGCGGCGTTCGACAGCATCGCGCTCGCCACCGAGCAGTTGCGCCACACCGGCGCGGCGCGCGTGCTGCGCATCAACGCGCTGCCGACCTTCGCGATGAAATGGCTGCTGCCGCGCCTGTCGCGGTTCCAGCGCGACGTGCCGAACGTCGAGCTGAAGCTGTCGACGTCGAACGCGCCGCTCGACACGCTGAACGGCTTCGACGTCGCGATCCGCCGCGGCCCCGGCCACTGGCCGAACTGCACGAGCGGCCACTTCCTCGACGAAAGCGTGATTCCGGTGTGCAGCCCGGCGCTGCTCAAGCGCGCGCCGATCACGCGCGCGGACGATCTCGCGCGGCACGTGCTGCTGCATTCGGATACGCGGCCGGAAGGCTGGCGCGACTGGTTCGCGGCGGCCGGCGTCGCGATGAAGGGCCGCAAGCGGCAGTCGTTCGACCACTTCTACCTGGCGCTGCAGGCGGCCGTCGACGGACTCGGCGTCGCGCTCGGCCCGTTGCCGCTGATCGACGACGAGCTCGCGAGCGGGCGCCTGGTGATGCCGCTCGACGGGCCGCGCATCGCGACGCGCAGCTACTGGTGGATCGCGCCGGGCGCGCCGGCCGACGATCCGCTCGTCGCGCAGTTCTGCGGGTGGCTGCAGGGACAGTCGAATACCGGCGCATAACGCGCACGCGCCGCCGGGATCGACAGGACGACGGCGGGCGGCATGGCACCGCCCGCGCCCGAATCAGACCACCGGGCCCGGTTCCTTTTCCTTGCGCAGGATCGCGTACAGGATGATCGCGCCGAACGTCGCGGTGCCGATCCCGCCGAGCCCGAAGCCGCCGATCTTCAGCGAGAAGTCGCCGGCGCCGAGCACGAGCGTGACGGCCGCGACGATCAGGTTGCGGTTGTCGGAGAAGTCGACCTTGTTGACAACCCAGATCCGCGCGCCCGTCACCGCGATCAGCCCGAACACCACGATCGACACGCCGCCGAGCACGGGGCCCGGGATCGTCTGGATCACCGCGCCGAACTTCGGCGAGAAGCCGAGGCCGATCGCGATCAGCGCGGCGAGCGCGAACACCAGCGTCGAATAGATCCGCGTGACGGCCATCACGCCGATGTTCTCCGCGTAGGTGGTGACGCCCGTGCCGCCGACGCTGCCCGACACGATCGTCGCGAGGCCGTCGCCGATGAACGCCCGGCCGACGTAGCGGTCGAGGTTGGTGCCCGTCATCGCGCTGACGGCCTTGATGTGGCCGAGGTTCTCCGCGACCAGGATCACCGCGATCGGCGCGAGCATCAGCATCGCGTGCGGATCGAACACCGGCGCGCGGAAGCTCGGCACGCCGAACCACGCCGCATGCGCGACGATCGCGAAATCGATCGGCTTGCCGAGGCCCATCCCGTTGGTCGCGATCGCGTAGATCACGTACGCGATCACGAGCCCGACCAGGATCAGCAGGCGCTGCATCATTCCGCGCGCGAACACCGCGACGCCGCCGACGCACAGCACCGTGACGAGCGCCATCACCGATTCGAAGGTGGAGCCCGACACGCCCTTGACCGCGATCGGCGCGAGGTTCAGCCCGATCACCGCGACCACCGCGCCGGTCACGACGGGCGGCATCAGCGTCTCGATCCAGCGCGTGCCGATCGCCTGCACCAGCGCGCCGAGCGCGACGTACACGACGCCGCACGCGACGATCCCGCCGAGCGCGACCGGAATGTTCGGGTTCGGGCCGCTGCCGCCGTAGCCCGTCACCGCGATCACGAGGCCGATGAACGCGAAGCTCGAGCCGAGATAGCTCGGCACGCGGCCGCCGACCAGCACGAAGAACAGCAGCGTGCCGATGCCCGACATGAAGATGCACAGGTTCGGGTCGAAGCCCATCAGCAGCGGCGCGAGCACGGTCGAGCCGAACATCGCGACGACGTGCTGCACGCCCATCGCGACCATCTGCGGCCACGGGAGGCGCTCGTCGGGACCGACCACGCGCGAGCTCGCGCCGGTCGGCTGGACCCGCCAGCGCGGGAAATAGGAATCGGACATGGGGAAAGCGCTCCTGTCGGTCGTCGGTCGCCGGCTGCCAGGGATGCGCCGGTCTGGAATCTGGCGCGAGTTTACGGAGCGGAAATGGGGCTGGCAAGCGAACCGGTACGCGGCGTCGGCAGGCGGAACAGCGAGGTGCCGGGTGGCAGGCCGCGCGAGAGAACCGGTGCGCGACCGCGCGGGCCGGCGACGTGCCCGCCCGCGCACGATGCGCGTGCGGCGGCGAGCGCCGGCCGTGAAGTAAGCGTGCGCTCACATCGCGGCCGGCACGTCGTGCATCAGGGGTTGATGTACTGGAACAGCGACAGGTTCTGCAACTGCGCGTAAGCCTTCTGCGAGCCCGTCAGCGCGTTCTGCATCTGCAGGAACTGGCTGATCGTCGCGACCATGTTGGTGCTCGTCAGGTCGGCCAGGTTGCTGCTGACCTGCAGCGTGTTGGTCTGGTTCACGGCCTGCATCGCCTTGATTTCCTGCTCGCGGCCGCCGACCGACGCCTGTACCGTGAGCACGTTCGTCATCATGTTGTTCAGCTTCGTCGTGCCGGTGGTCATCGCGTTCGCGAGCGCGGTCGCGGCGGTCGTGTTGCTGCTGATCGGCACCTTCAGCGCGGCGATCATCGTGTCGAGCGCCGCGAACACGTCGGTGCCGGCCTGCGGCGCGGGCGTGACCGTGAACGTGTCGCCCGGCGCCGGCTTGCCCGACACGGGCACCGACAGGCCGTTGCCGAGCGCGATCCCGGCGCCGTCCGAATACGGTTGCGCGGGGGTCGTGGTCGGCGGCACGACGGTGTTGTCGGTCACCGTGTAGGTCGGCGCGGCGGCCGTGCCGCCGAACGCGATCGTGAACTGGTGCGCGTTGGACGCGGCCGACGGGCTCGTGATCGTCACGCCGCCGATCGTGCCGGTGCCGGTGTTGCCGGTGCCGGCGAGCGGCACCGGCTGGCTGCCGAGCATCGGCACCGACAGGAACACGTTCGCGCCGTTGTCGCCCTGCGCGATCGAGCGCGTGTCGGCGATCTGCACCTCGCGCGAGCCGGTGTCGCCGCTGTAGGTCACGCCGCCGCCCGGCGCGTTCGAGAACGGCGCGGTGGCCGTCTTGAAGCCGGCGAACAGGTAGTTGCCCGCGCCGTCCGTCGAGTTCGCGAGCGTCAGCAGCTGGTCGCGATAGCCCTGCAGCTGCGTCGACAGTGCCGAACGATCGCTGTCCGACAGCGAGCCGTCGCCGGCCTGGATCACGACCGTGTGGATGCTGTTCAGCAGGTTGTTGACGCTGATGAGCGTCTGGTCTTCCTTCTGCAGCGACGACAGCGCGGCGTTCTGGTTCGCCGCGTACTGCGACAGCGTCGCCGACGTCATCGACAGCTGCACGGCCTGCGCCGCGCCGAGCGGGTTGTCGGCCGGCGTCGCGAGGCTCACGCCGCTCGAGATCTGCTGGTACAGCTGCGAGAGCTGCGCCTGCTGGTCGCTCATCTGGGCGACGTTCATCTGGTAGAACTGCGCAGTGGAAATCCGCATCGCTTCGAACCCCGAAATCAGTTGAACAGGCCCAGCACGGTCTGGAACAGCGTCGACGCGGTCTGGATCACCTTCGCGTTCGCCTGGTAGAGCTGCTGGTACTGCATCAGGTTGGCCGCTTCCTCGTTCTGGTTCACGCCCGACACCGACTGCTGCGCCTGCGTGATCTGGCCGACCAGCGCGGTCTGCGCGGCGCTCGACGACTTCAGCTGGCTCGCCGTGTTGCCGATGCCGTTCACGTAGTTCGCGTACGCGCCCGTCAGCGTGGTCGAGCCGTTGCCGAACGCCTTCGAGTTGACGAGCTTCGACAGCGCGAGCGCGTTGCTGCCGTCGTTCGTGCCGCCCGTGTTCGGCGCGACCTTGAACGTGTCGCCGGCCGCCGGCGTGCCCGACACCGTCACCGTGACACCCGCCGTCAGCGTGATCGGCGAGCCCGACTGGTACGGCTGCGCGGCGCTGGTCGTCGGCGGCACGGCCGTGTTGTCGGTGACCGTGTAGGTCGGCGCGGCCGCGGTACCGCCCATCGTGATCGTGTAGTTGTGCGCGTTGGCCGCGGCCGTCGCGCTCGTGACGGACAGCCCGCCGATCGTGCCGTTGCCGGTGTTGGTCGTCGTGGCCGACGGCACGTACGGCGCGGCCGCCGCGATCGCGGAGCCGTTCGACGTCGCGAGGCCGAAGCCGTTCAGCGCGCCGCGCGTCGGCTGCACGGTGAACTTGTCGCCGGCGCTCATCGAGCCGGACGAGAACGAGAAGTTCAGCCCGCCGATCGAGGCCGGCATCGACGTCGACGTCCCCACCACCGTGCCGGTCGCACGGTCGGTCAGCGTGTAATTCGTGCCGTCGTACGCGAGCGTGTAATCGCTGGTGGTCGGCTGCGCGGCGTTCGCGAACGACACGGACAGCGTCGCGTTGCCGGTATTGCCCTGGTTCGCGTAGGTGATCGGCGCGCCGGTCGAAAACAGGTTGCCGCCGATCTTGCCCGACAGGTCGATGCCGAGCGCGTTCTGCGCGTTGACCTGCGCGGCGAAGCTGGTCGCGATCGCGCCGAGCTGGGCCTGGGCCGGGTCGAGCGTCTGGCTGCGGAACGCGAGCAGGCCGCCGAGCGTGCCGCCCGACAGCGACGCGTCGGACAGGAACTGGTTCGGCCCCTGCGGGTTCGCGCCGGCGATGCCCTGCGACACGACGGTCAGCTCGCTCGGATCGGACGGCGACGTGACGGTCGCGAGCTGGTAGCTCTTGTCCGCGACGACGAGCGGCGTGCCGCCCGACATGAACACGCTGTAGCCGTCGCTGTTGCGCACGACCTGCACGCCCGCGAGATTCGACAGGTTCGACACCGCGAGGTCGCGCTGGTCCATCAGCTGGTTCGGCGGCTGGCCCTGGCTGCTCGCCGCGGCGATCTGCTGGTTCAGTTGCGCGATCTGCGCGGTGTACGCGTTGATCTGCGTGACGGTGCTCGTGAGCTGCGTGTTCACGCTCTGGCGCAGCGCGTCGTACTGCTGGCCGGCCGCGGTGATCTGGTTCGCGAGCGTCTGCGCATTGCTCATCGCGGTCTGCCGCACCGACGAGTCGGACGCGCTGTTCGCGACGTTCTGCATCCCGGTGAAGTAGCTCGTGATCGCGGTCGAGATGCCGGCCGTCGGGCTGCCGATGTAGTTGTTCAGCTGCGTGACGAGCGAGTACCACGTCGACAGCGCGCCGCCCTGCGTCTGCGCGCCGTTCAGCTGGTCGCTGAGGTACTGGCTGTACTGCCGCTGCACGGTGACGGTGTTCACGCCCTGGGGCATGTAGCCGCTGCTGGTGTACTGCCCGCTTGCCTCCGCATAGACGGGGCGTTCGACCGAATAGCCCGGCGTCGCGGCGTTGCTGATGTTCTGGCCGGTCGTCGTGAGGCCCCAGAGCGCGGCATTCAGGCCGCTGACGCCGAGGTTCATGAGTGTGTTGGACATGCGCGATCCTGATGAGCCGGCCGCGCTGCGGCCGCCGGGTTGCGTGACTCCCGGTATAACGGCCGCGGATCGAAAAAATTGAGGAAAAAATGCACGTGCGACGCACGGGCGTGCGTCGCCGGTCGAAGCGGCCGGCGGGGGCGCCGGCGTTGCTGCGCGGGCGGCCCGCCAGGTGCGCGTCAGGCCCGCGCGAGCGAGCGGCGCTTCATTTCGAGCTGCGTGATCAGCCGCTGCAGCGTGTTCTCCGCACTGCCCGGCAGCGACATGTAGCGAAAGCCGAGCTGGTAGCGCCGCGACCCGTTCGGCATCTGGGTCGAACGCTGCGACACCAGTTGCAGGTCGAGCGACAGCTTGCCGTGGCCGGTCAGCTCGAGTTCGACGTCCGGCAGCAGCGTGCCGACCTCGAGCGCCTCGACACGCTCGTCGGCCGTGCGCAGCCCCACGCCGCCGAGCGACAGGTTGTGCACCTCGAACAGGAAGCTTTCGCCGTCCGGCAGCTTGCCGCGGCACAGGAACGGATCGACGATCGGCGCGTCGACGCGGAAATATTCGCGGCGCTGGATGCAGACCAGCACGTCGGGGAAATCGGCGACGAACGCGGGCAGCCCCTCGTAGCGCGTCTCGCGCGGCGTGCCCGTGGTGAATTCGACGCGCACGCCCTCCGGCGAGGCCGCGAACGTGCAGTGCGACGCGCCGAGGATGCCGGCGTTCTGCTCGGACAGCGCGCCCCAGTCGAACGTAAACGTCCGCGCGCCGACGTCGACCTCGAGCAGGCGCGTGACGAGCTGGCCGCCCGGATACTGGACGGTCAGGAAATCGCCGCGATTCACCAGGTTGCGCAGCTGCACGCCGATTTCCAGCGGATTGCGGCGGGCATAGTCGGGCCCGGAGTGGCCTGCATCCAGGCTGGGGTCCGTCGACGTTTCGATATTCATGGCTAGCCGGTCTTTCTTGTCATGGGCGCCCGGGGCAACCGGTGCGCAATAAAACCGGGCCAGAACGGGGGCCCGGTCGCAGGTCTCTCACACTTAGCGGCAGTGCTGACCGAAAGTTTAGATCGAAACGGCGATTTTTTTCGCGCAAACGTTGAAACCGCGCGCGGCGGGGTGCCGGGCGCGGTCCGAAGGGGGGACAAATCGGTGGCGGGCGGGCCCGTCAGCCGATCTGCTGCATGATCGAGATCAGCTTCTTCGCGTAATTCGGGTCGGTTGCGTAGCCGGCCTTCTGCATGCCGTGCGCGAAGCCCTCGACGCTGCGGCTCGCGCTCAGCACGCCCGCATAGCGCGGATTGTTCTTCAGCAGGTTCGCGTAGTCGGTCATCGCGTGCTCGTACGAGTCGTACGCGCGGAATTTCGCGACCACGCGGCGCGGCGTGCCGTTCACGTATTCGGTGGTCAGCGCCGACACGGTGCGCCCGGTCCAGCCCTTGTTCGCCTTGATGCCGAACACGTTGTAGCTGGTCGAGCCGTCCGCCGCGCGGATCTCGCGCTTGCCCCAGCCCGATTCGAGCGCGGCCTGGCCGACGATGAACCGCGCCGGGATGCCGGTCGTCGCACTGGCCACCTGCGCGGGGCCCGCGAGCCGGTCGACGAACGCGTCCGCGTCCTGCACGCCGCTCGCGCCCTTCAGCGGCGGCGTCAGCGCGCTGCCGGCCGAGTAGCCGCGCGCGCCGGCGAGCGCGCCGTTGTTCGCCGCGTTCGCATAGGCCTTCGCCATCGCGTTCATCGCGGCGAGGCTGCCTTCGTTGCCGGCCGTGCCGAGGCCGCCGATGCCGCCCGCGCCGACGTCGGCCGCCGTGTCGCTGCCCGCGCCGACGCCCGCGTTGCGCAGCAACTGCTTCATCAGCGCGTCGGCGACGCCGATCCCGCGCGTCGACATCTGCTGCGCGAGCTGCTGGTCGAGCATCGACGTGTACATCTTCGACGTATGCGAATCGAACAGCCCGCCGTCCGGCGACGCGTCGCGCATGCTCTTGAGCATCATCTGCGTGAACATCGCGTCGAACTGGCCGGCCACCGCCTTCGCGCCGGCCTGCGGCGACTGCTTCGCCTGCGCGCGCAGCGCATCGAAACCCTGCACGTCGAGCGCGAAGCGCTGCGTCAGGTCGTTTGCGTTCGGAAGGTTCGCCGCCATTTAGATGATCTCCAGATCCGCACGCAGCGCGCCGGCCGCCTTCATCGCCTGCAGGATCGACATCAGGTCCGCGGGCGTCGCGCCGAGCGTGTTCAGCGCCTTCACGACGTCGGCGAGATTCGCGCCGGCCGTCACCATCTTCAATGCACCGTTGTCCTGCTTCAGCTGGATCTGCGACTGCTGCGCGACCACCGTCTGCCCGTTCGAGAACGGCCCCGGCTGCGACACCACCGGCTGCGTGTTGACGACCACCGACAGGTTGCCGTGCGCGACCGCGCAGCTCTGCAGCGTGACCATCTGGTTCATCACGATCGAGCCGGTGCGCGCGTTCAGGATCACCTTCGCCGCGGCCTTGTCCGGGCTCACGTCGAGGTTCTGCAGCCGCGCCATGAACGCGACCTGCTGCGCGGAATCGGCCGGCGCCGCGAGCTGGATCGTGCGGCCGTCGAGCGCCGTCGCGGTGCCCGGGCCGAAGCTCGAGTTGACCGCGGACACGATGCGCTGCGCGGTGCCGTAGTCCATGTCGTTCAGTTGCAGCTGCAGCACGCCGTTCATCTGCGCGATCGCGTTCGGCACCGCGCGCTCGACGATCGCGCCGCCGACGATCCGGCCGGCCGCGAGCTGGTTCACCTGCACGCGGCTGCCGTTCGCGCTGGCGCCCGCGCCGCCGACCGCCATGTTGCCCTGCGCGAGCGCGTACACCTGCCCGTCCGCGCCCTTCAGCGGCGTGAGCAGCAGCGTGCCGCCGCGCAGGCTCTTCGCGTTGCCGAGCGACGATACGGTCACGTCGAGCGCCTCGCCGGGCCGGGCGAACGGCGGCAGCGTAGCCGTCACCATCACGGCCGCGACGTTCTTCAGCTGCATGTTGTTCAGCGACGACGGGCCGCCGTTGGCCGAACCGTTGTTGATCGAGATGCCGAGGTTCGCGAGCATGTTCGCGAGCGTCTGCGTCGTGAACGGCGTCTGCATCGTCTGGTCGCCCGTGCCGTCGAGGCCGACGACGAGGCCATAGCCGATCAGCGGGTTGTCGCGCACGCCCTGGATCTGCGCGAGATCCTTCAGGCGTTCCGCGTGCGCGGGCGCGGCACCGAGCACGCAGGCGGCCGCCACGGCCGCGAACGCGACGGCGAGCCGCGCGGCCGCATGCGCGCGGGCCGACAGGCGGTGGAACAGGGTCGTCTGCATCGTCATCACCACGGCGCGATGTTGAGGAAGAAGCGCTGCAGCCAGCCCATCGTCTCGGCTTCGTTGATGTAGCCCTTCGACGAGTATTCGATCTTCGCGTCGGCGACCTGCGTCGAGTAGACGGAGTTCGCGCCCGAGATCGTGTTCGGGTTGACGACCCCCGAGAAACGCACGAATTCGTTGCCCTGGTTGATCAGCATCTGCTTCTCGCCGCTGACCACGAGGTTGCCGTTCGGCAGCACGTTGGTGACGGTCACCGTGATCGTGCCGTTGAACGTGTTCGCCGCGCTCGCGCCGCCGGTCGCCGCGAACTTGTTCGCACCGGTCGCCGACAGGTTCGCCTTCGCGAACAGCCCGCCGAGGAAGCCGGCGGTCGGCACGTTGAAGTCGGTGTTGCCCTGCCGGTTGGTGTTCGCGCCGGACGACTTGGTCGCGTTGATGTTCTCCGCGATCATGATCGTCAGGATGTCGCCGATGTTGCGCGGCCGCTGATCCTCGAACAGCGGCCGCCCCGCGAAGCCGGGGTTGTAGATCGAGCCGGGCGCCTGCATCGACATCGGCATCGGCGGCTGCGCCGTCATCGGCTGCTGGATGATCGGATCGCGCGGGATCTGCGCGCAACCGGCGAGCGCCGCCACCGCGACCGCGCACGCGGCGCGGACGGTGGCTGACGAGGGGAGGCGAACCTGCTTCATGGCGACGGCGGGACTTCCGGTTAGCTCTTCATCTGCGTGACGGTCTGCAGCATCTGGTCGGACGTCGTCACGGCCTTGCTGTTGATCTCGTAGGCACGCTGCGTCTGGATCATGTTGACGAGTTCCTGCACGACGTTCACGTTCGACGCCTCGACGTAGCCCTGGTTGAGCACGCCCGCGCCGTTCAGCCCCGGCTGCGACACGTTCGGCGCGCCCGACGACGTCGTTTCCGCGAACAGGTTCTCGCCCTTCGCCTCGAGGCCGGCCGGGTTGATGAAGGTCGCGATCTGCAGCGAACCGATCTGGACCGCGTTGCTCGAGCCCGGCTGCGTGACCGACACGACGCCGTCCTTGCCGATCGTCAGCGACTGCGCGTTCTGCGGCACGGTGATCGCCGGCAGCACCTGGTAGCCGCTCGACGTGACGAGCTGGCCCTGCGCGTTGGTCTGGAACGAGCCGTCGCGCGTGTACGCGTTGGTGCCGTCCGGCATCAGCACCTGGAAGAAGCCCGCGCCGTTGATCGCGACGTCCTTCGAGTTGCCGGTCTGCGTGAGGCCGCCCTGCGTGTACAGGCGCTCGGTCGCGACCTGCTGCACGCCGGTGCCGAGCTGCAGGCCCGACGGCAGCTCGGTCTGCTGCGTCGAGTTCGCGCCGGGCTGGCGGATGGTCTGGTACAGCAGATCCTCGAACACCGCGCGCGACGCCTTGAAGCCGTTCGTGCTGGTGTTCGCGAGGTTGTTCGAAATCACGTCCATCTGCGCCTGCTGCGCATTCATGCCGGTGGCGGCGATGTAGAGCGAACGATTCACTTGTCTGGTCTCCTGCTTAGGCTGGCGCGGGCGCTCAGCTGAAATTGAGCAACTGGTTCGCCGTCTGCTCGTTCTGGTCGGCCGTCTGGATCAGCTTCGACTGCAGCTGGAACGCCCGCGCGTTGTCGATCATCGCGACCATCGCAGTCACCGGGTTCACGTTGCTGCCTTCGAGAGAATTCGGCGTGACGACCACGTTCGGGTCGACGTCGGCCGGATTGCCGTCGGCGGTGCGGAACAGCCCGTCGTTGCCGCGCGTGAGCGTGGCCGGATCGGGATTGACGAGCTTCATCTGGTCGACGATCGCGACGGCCGTCGGCGGGTCGCCCGGCATCAGCGCGGACACAGTGCCGTCCTTGCCGATCGTCACTTCCGCGTTCGGCGGCACCGAGATCGGGCCGCCGTTGCCGATCACCGGCAGGTTGCTCGCGTTGACGAGCTGGCCATTCTCGT
Organism: Burkholderia sp. IO2; assembly: GCF_029522185.1. Lineage (NCBI taxonomy): Bacteria > Pseudomonadati > Pseudomonadota > Betaproteobacteria > Burkholderiales > Burkholderiaceae > Burkholderia > Burkholderia sp. IO2. The sequence continues at coordinate 44,159 of NZ_JAKWFH010000033.1, forward strand.
CGACATGCAGGTTGCCGGCGCGCGTGTACGCCTCGCTGCCGTCGGCCGTCTGCACCGACAGCCAGCCCGGGCCCTGCACGGCGACGTCGAGCGGATTGCCGGTGCGCGTGATCGGACCCGGCGCGTAGTCGGCGCCGGGCGTCGACGACAGCACGTAGGTGCGCGTCGTCGTCGGATCGATCTTGCTGCCGTCGCCGAAATTCATCGGCACCGCGCGATACGTCGCGAGTTGCGCGCGAAAGCCCGTCGTCGATGCGTTCGCGAGGTTGTTCGCGACCACCGCCTGCTGGTCGAGCGACTGCGACGCGCCCGTCATCGCCGTATAGATCAGTCGGTCCATGGCTGCCGGTTATCCGCGCTTACAGGTTGATGAGCGTCTGGTCGACGGTCTGCTGCGTCTTGATCGTCTGCGCGTTCGCCTGGTAGTTGCGCTGCGCGGTGATCAGGTTGACGAGCTGCGACGTGAGGTCGACGTTCGAGTTCTCGAGCGCGCTGCCCTGCAGCGTGCCGTGGTTCGTGCTGCCCGGCGCGGAGACCTGCGGCACGCCCGACGCGGCGGATTCCGCATACTGGTTGCCGCCGAGGTTCACCAGCCCGTTCGGGTTGTTGAAGTTCGCGAGCGCGATCAGGCCGAGCACGGCGGTCTGGCCGTTCGAGTAGTTGCCGGTCAGCTTGCCGTCGGCGCCGATCGAGTAGGTCGTCAGCGTGCCGCTCGCGTAGCCGTCCTGCGCGAGGTTGTTCACGCCGTCCTTGCCGCCGTACTGCGTCGTGCCGGTCAGGTCGAGCGTGAGTTTCTGCGGCGTCGCCGAGCCGTCGGTGTTCGGCACGGTGAACTGGAACTGGCCGAGCGACGCGGTCGGCGTGGCCGGCGTGCCGGTCGTCGTGCTCTGGATCGCGCCGGACGTATCGAACGTGATCGTGCCGAGATCGGTCGTCGCGCCGCCCTGCACGCCCGCGTACGCTTCCCACGTGCCGGCCGCCGACTTCACGAAGTACATGTTGACCGCCTGCGAGCCGCCGAGCGAGTCGTACACCTGGATCGACGTCGTGTAGTTGTACGTCGTGTTGTCGGTCGCGCTGAACGGCGTCTTGGTCGGCACCGTGTCCTGCGAGTTCAGGTTGAACTGGCCGGTGATCTTGGTCGTCGCGGTCGGCGCGATGTTGGTGGTCGGCGCCTGCAGCGGCACGGTCTGCGCGGTATTGATCACGCCGCCCGCGTTGGCCGCGTAGCCCATCAGGTTACGGCCCTGCGAGTCGACGATGAAGCCGTTCTTGTCGCGCTGGAACGTGCCGTCGCGCGAGTACGTCGTCACGCCGTTGTTCGACATCTGGAAGAAGCCGTTGCCGTTGATCGCGACGTCGAGCGACGAGTTCGTCGTATTGATCGTGCCCTGGCCGAACTGCTGCTGCACCGAGTTCAGCGACGTGCCGATGCCGATCTGCGTGTTGACCGACGTCGCGACCGAGTTCGCGTACATGTCGGCGAATTGCGCGGTGCTCGACTTGAAGCCGACCGTGTTCGCGTTCGCGATGTTGTTGCCGATCACGTCGAGCGCGTTCGATGCGCCGGCGAGGCCGCTCAGACCCTGTTGATAACCCATTTCGGTCTCCGTTACGAGAAAGCTCGATCAGTTGGTAGTGGTGTCGCCGGACGTGGACGACTTGGTGTTCGGGAAGATCGACGCAACCTGGGTGAGCCCCACCGTCGTGCCGTTCGACAGCACGAGCCCCGCGGTGCCGTCCGCCTGCTTGACCACGCTCTGCACCGTCGCGGCCGCGAGCGTCGTGGCCGCCTGCGGCGTGCCGGCGCTGTTGGTGTACGACGCGCTGACCGTGTACGTGCCGTCCGGCAGCGCGTTGCCGGCCGCGTCGGTCGGCGTCCAGTTGAACGGCACGGTGCCGGCCGACTGCGCGCCCGCGTTGATCGTGTTCACGACGGCGCCCGCCGAGTTCTTCACGGTGATCGTCAGGTTCGACACCGAATTCGCGAGCGACACGCCGAACGGCGACGCCGCGCCGCCCTTCACCGCGACGCCGTTGCCCGGCGCGAGCACGTTGGTGCCGATCAGCAGCGCGGCCTGCGTCTGCTGGCCGGCCGCGAGCTGCGTCGACAGCGACGTGAGCGACGTGTTCAACTGCGCGATGCCGCTCACCGTGTTGATCTGCGCGAGCTGCGACGTCATCTGCGAGCTGTCGACCGGGCTGGTCGGATCCTGGTTCTGCAACTGCGTGACGAGCAGCTTCAGGAACGTCGCCTGCAGGTCGCTCGCCGACGTGCCGTTGGTCGACGACACGTTGTTGGTGTTCATCGTGTCGGTCGGCAGCGTCGACACGTTGGTGCCGTTGCTGCCGATCGTCGTGTTGGAGGAAGTCATCCTGGGTGGCCTTCTGTCGGAACTGTCGGGTCGGTAAGGTCGGGCCGCGCGCGGCTTACGAGCCGATCGTCAGCGTCTTGAGCATCAGCGTCTTCGCGGTGTTCAGCGTCTCGACGTTGGCCTGGTACGAGCGCGACGCCGAGATCATGTTCACCATCTCCTGCACCGGATCGACGTTCGGCATCTGCACGTAGCCGTTCGCGTCGGCGGCCGGGTTCGCCGGGTCGTAGGTCGATTTCATCGGCGACGGGTCGTCCATCACCTTGGTCACCCGCACGCCGCCCACGCCCTGGCCGGACGCGGTGCGCGCGCCGCCCATCGGGTCGGTCGCGAACACGACCTGCTTGGCCTTGTACGGCTTGCCGTCGGGGCCGGTCGCGCTGTCGGCGTTCGCGAGGTTCGACGCGGTGACGTTCAGGCGCTGCGATTGCGCGGACAGCGCCGAACCGGCGACGCCGAAGATGTTCATCAACGAAGGCATGGAAGCTCCTTGTGCTGGGCGAGGTTCGGAAGCGGCGCTTACGAGTTGGTCGTGATCGCGGCGATCATCGCCTTGATCTGCTGGGTCATCACGGTCATCCCGGTCTCGTAGTGCAGCGCGTTGTTCGCGAACTGCACGCGCTCGACGTCGAGATCGACCGTGTTGCCGTCGAGCGACGGCTGCAGCGGCATCCGGTATTGCGCGCGGCCGTAGTCGTCCGCCGGGCCGCCGGTCGGGATCAGCTTCGCGGTGCCGGCCATGTGCCCGGGCGCCGTCGACACCATCGACATGCCGCTCGTCACGCCGGCCGGCTGCGTCATCGGCAGTTGCGCGGCGTTGCTCGGCGCCAGGCCGCCGCTCGTCTGCTTCAGCGAGCGCGCGAGCGTCGACGCGAAATCGACGTCGCGGGCCTGGTAGCCGGGCGTGTCGGCGTTCGCGATGTTCGACGACAGCAGTTCCTGCCGATAGGCGCGCACGTCGAGCGCCTGTCGGCCGAACGCGAATTCCGCATCGAGTTTGTCCAGCATGTGTGCGTCTCTCCGTATGAAGCGCTGCACGCCCCTCGCGCCGGATGGCGACCCGAGAGGCTTTTTTCCATGACAGCGATGGTAGGCGCGGGACGCAACCGGCAATCGGGCGAATAACGCGGCAAAGGCCCCCTCTATTCATCGTTTGCGCGACGCCCCCGCTCCCTAGAATGCGAAGCGGATCAACGGATCGGAGGCATGGCGATGACTGGCGGCGCACTTCGCGACAGGAACGGGCGGCTCGCGCACGTCCGGCGTGCGTTCGCGCTCGCCGCGGCGCTGTGGATCGCCGCGCCTGCCGCCCACGCCGACGACGGGATGATCGTGATTCCCGGGCGCGGCGAAACGGCAGAAACCGCGCTCGCGCATGCCAATGCGGCGAGCGGCGGGCAGTTCGACGGGAATGCGGGCGCCGCTTCGGTTCCGGGTGCGCAGCGCGCGGCCGGCGGGGCGAGCGCCTCGACCGGCGCCGGCTACGCGGCGCAACCGGCCGGCCAGATGGTCGTGACGAGCCTCCCGCCGCCGGCCGCTGCGGCGGCCCCCGTCTACGCAGCCGCCCGCCCGAACGCCGGTTACGGTGCGCCGTCGCGCACAGTCGATCCTTCCGCGATCGCGACGGTCGTCGCCAGCACGGCCGAGCCTGCATCGAATCCCGCGCGGCCGGCGCCGCAAACGGCCGCCGCCGCCCGCCTCGCGGCAGCCCGGGCGGCATCAGCGGTGGCGCCGCGCACGGCGGCCGCTTCCGGCAATCCGGCTCCGGCCGCCCCTGCCGCCCGGCCCGCGACGGCGCCCGGCCAGCAAGATCCCGAAACGATCCGGCGCGCGGCGCTCGCGTTCCTGCAGCAGCAGATCGCCGGCCTGCCCGGCAAGACCACCGCGACCGTCACGACCGCCTTTCCGCGCGGGCTCGCCGCGTGCACGACGCTCGAACCGTTCCTGCCGACCGGCGCGCGCCTGTGGGGCCGCACGACGGTCGGCGTGCGCTGCGCCGGCGAGCGGCCGTGGACCGTCTACCTGCAGGCGAAGGTCGCCGTGCAGGCCACCTATTACGTCGCCGCGCGCCAGATCGCGCCCGGCGAGCCGCTCTCCGCGGCCGACCTGGTCGCGCGCGACGGCGACCTGACGGTGCTGCCGCTGGCGGTGATCACCGATCCGGCGCAGGCGATCGGCGCAACCGCGCTTGCGCGCATCTCGGCCGGGCTGCCGCTGCGGCAGGACATGCTGAAGAGCGCGGCGTCGGTGTCGGCCGGCCAGACGGTGCGGGTCGTCGCGGCCGGCCCCGGCTTCACGATTTCGGCCGAAGGCAGCGTGCTCGCGAATGCGGCGCCCGGCCAGTCGGTGCGGGTACGGATGGCGGCCGGGCAGATCGTCACGGCGATCGTCAAGGACGCCGGCACCGTGGAAATTCCGCTGTAGGGACGGATCTGCCGCAAGAATGTAAAGAATTGTTTATTCGGAGCATTTCGGGCTCGCGATGCTAAAGTTCGGGCCGACCCGGCCGTTATCTGGGTCAAACCGTACAGGAAACCCATCGTGAAGATCGATTCCACTCCGAAACCGAGCCCCCTCGCGCCGACCGGCAACGGCGCGGCCCGTGCGCCGTCCGGCACGGCCCAGTCGTCCGCGCAGGCAGGCGACGCCGGATCGACCGGCGGCGACACGACCGTGAACCTGTCGGGTCTGTCCGGCCAGCTGCGTTCGGTATCCGCGTCGGGCGACGCCGATATCGACACGGGCCTGGTCCAGTCGATCAAGGACGCGCTGAACAACGGCACGCTGACGATCGACGCGAACAAGATCGCCGACGGCGTATTGAACACCGCCCGCGAGCTGCTCCAGCAGCAGCGCCCGGGCAGCTAACTCCCGGCCTCGTGGCCGGGTCACCCGGTTTGCCGGCGTGCGCAGCACTGCACGCGCCGGCGTGACGAGCATGACGCGATGAGAGAAGAGCTGCTGGCCACGGTCAACGACGAACACGCGACGGTCGAAGCGTTCGCGTCCCTGCTCGTCTACGAGGAAAAGGCGCTGACGACGGCCGAGCCGCTCGAGATGCTGCCCGGGATCGTCGAGAAGAAAAGCGCATTGATCGACCGGCTCGCGCAGCTCGAACGCACGCGCGACACGCAGCTTTGCGCGCTCGGCTTTCCCGCCGGCAAGAAAGGCATGGACCAGGCGGCCGAGCGCGATGCGCGCCTCGCCAGCCGCTGGCAACTGCTGCAACAGGCCGCCGAACGCGCGCGCCAGGCCAACGCGAACAACGGAATGCTGATCCGGATCCGGATGGACTACAACGAGCGCGCGCTCGCGGTGCTGCGCTCGGCGCCCGCGCCGGCCGGCGTGTACGGCCCCGACGGGCGCGTGTCGGCGCTCACGCGCTGACGTCGCGCCGCGCGGCCGCCCGGCGGCCGCGCTCCCGCCTCTCCCTTCGTTACAACAGCGGACACGCGGTGACCTGCGTGCCGCGCGCCACGCACAGCCGCTCGTAGTCGCGCAGGTACGCGCGCTCGGCGTCGTCCAGCAGGTCGAGATCGATCAGGTCCCAGTCGTAGCCGACCGTCACGATGTTCTCGAACGTCACGGTGTCCGGCTGCGCGTCGTCCGCCCGCACGATCACGATGTTCTCGATCCGCACGCCGCCCTTGCCCGGCAGGTAGATGCCCGGCTCGACCGAAATCACCGCATTCGGCACCAGCCCGTAGGTCGCGCCCGGCGCGAACCGCACGCCGCCCTCGTGCACGTGAATCCCGACGCCGTGCCCGGTGCCGTGGCCGAAATCGTAGCCATGGTCGCGGCACACCTGCCGCACCAGCGCATCGACGTCGCCGCCCGTCGCACTCGCCGGAAAGCGCGTGACGAGCCCCTTGATGCAGGCCTTCAGCGCGACCGTGTAGATCTCGCGCTGCCACGGCTGCGCGACCGTGTCCGGCCGCGTGCGACGCAGCACGACGCGCGTGCAGTCCGTCGCGAAGCCCGCTTCGTAGTACGCGCCGCTGTCGAGCAGCACGAGTTCGCCTTCGGTCAGCTCGACGTCGGCGCTCGCCGCCGTGTAGTGCGCGAAGGCGCTGTTCGCGCCATTCGCCGCGATCGACGGAAACGTCAGCGCGACCGCCGAACGGGCGCCGTACGCGTCGTTGATCGTGCGCGCGAGGTCGTACTCGGTGTGGCGCACGCCCGGCTCGCCGTTCTTCGCCCAGCGCATCGTCTCGGCGATCGCCGCGCAGCTGCGCGCGAACGCGTCGCGGAAGCGGTCGAGCACGGCCGGCGTCTTGCTCGCCCGCAGCGCCTCGACCGGGTTGAAATCGGCATGCCGCGCGTGCGGCCACACCCGGTTCACCGCGTCGACGAGCGCGCAGTTCACCGATTCGAAGCCGTAGCACACGTGCTCGACCGCGAACCGTGCGAGGAAGCGCTCGAGCGCCGCCACGTCGCGCCGGATCACCTGCAGCGCCGGATACGAATCGAGCGCGACCTCGCAGCGGTCGCAGCCTTCCGGCAAGAACAGCACCACCTGCTCGCCGATCGCGAACAGGAAGCCGAGGTGCGACGACACGTTCGGGATGTGATAGCCGCGGCTGTTCAGCAGATACGCGAGATCGTCCGACGCGCAGGTGAAGAACGCGGTCTTGCCGTCGGCCGCGCCGGTATGCGCGGCGAGCCGCCGGTTCAGCGCGTCGAGGTTCTGCGCGACGCTCAGGCCCGTCATCGCTGCCGGGAGCTCGAAGATCGGCCGTTCGACGTTCCAGCCCGGCAGCGCGATCGCGCGGTCGATCTCGCGATCGGCGAGGCTCGTCCAGTCAAGCGACGCGGCCTGCGTCTGCTCGAACAGCCGGTTGCGTTGCCCGACGCTGATCCGCCGCGCGTCGTAGCCGACCCGCGCGAGCCGGCTCGCGTGCGCGAGCAACCAGTCGGCCATCGCCTGCCAGATCGTCACGTTCATGCCGAGCTTCTCGACGCGCACGCGCGCCGGATCGCACTGCTGGTCGGCCTGGAAGTGATAACGGCCATCGACGAACAGCACGAACGGCGGCAGATCGAGCGCCTGCGCGGTCGCCGCGCTCAGGAAGATCCCGCAGCCGGCCGAGCCGTCGAAGCCGGACACCGCGTAGCGCGGGTTGTTGCTGCGCGGCAGGTATTCGGTCACGTATTCGTCCTGCGACGTGATCACCACCGCGTCGAGTCGCGCGGCATCGAGCAGGCGCGACAGGCCGGCCTGCGTGTCGGCGACGGACGCGTCGTACGGGGGAAGGCCGGAGAAGCTGTATTTCAGTCGATCGATCATCGGATGCCCGTTATTCGTTGTTGTCGGCGGCCGGCGGCGTGGCGCGGCATCGCGCGCCGGGCACGGCACGTCGTTGCGGCGCAGGTCACGCGCGGCACGACGCGCGGCCGGACCGCGCCGCCGGCCGGGAGGCAGGCCTTCGGTAAAATTTTTGTCTCACTTAACTTTGTTTGATGCGCGACAGAATCTAGAGCACGTCGAAATCGAGGTCAAGCCAAGATTTTCGTAGGACTAAAATCGGCGTGCCGCATGCGGATCCCCGCACAACGCCGATTCGCCTCCGCGACGCTGCGCGGTACAATGCGCCGGCCTCGCTGCCCCGGGCAGCCGCACGGCTCCTGCCCGCGCCCCGACTCGTTGCCACGAAAGAGATTCATGGATTCAGACCTCATGCGTATCGGCCAGCGCATTCGCCGCCTGCGCCGGGAAGCGAAGAAGACGCTGCTGGAAGTGGCGACCGAAGCGAACCTGTCGGTCGGGTTCCTGTCGCAGGTCGAGCGCCATCTGACGGGCATCTCGCTGTCGTCGCTCGTCAACGTCGCGAAGGCGCTGGGCGTGCCGCTCGGCACGCTGATCGAGCAGCCGCGCCAGGCGCAGCCCGATTCGCACGAGGGCAGCCGCAAGCCGTACGCGCTCGACGCCGCGTCGCAGTGGTACGAGCGGCTGTCCACCACCTTCGACGGCAGCCAGATCAACGCGCTGAAGGTGCAGATGATGGAGGGCTACCGGTCGGAATGGGTCGCGCACGGCGGCGACGAATTCGTGTACGTGCTGGCGGGCCGCATCTGCTACACGGTCGGCAAGAAGAATTACCCGCTGACGCCCGGCGACTCGCTGCACTTCGACGCGCGCAAGCGGCATCGCGTGGCCAATGTCGGCGACGGGCCGGCCGAGCTGATCACCGTCAGCACGCTGCCGCTGTTCGACGACAGTGGTGCGGAATTCGTGTCCGCGACGACGGAAATCAGGCAATCGAAGCCCGGCGAGCCGCGCGTGAGCCGGCGCGCGCCGGCGTCCAAACGGGATGACCGCGACGCCGCCGCGGCACGGCCGTCCAGGGCCGGGTCAGCCGAAAAGAAGGGAGCGGCGAAGCCGCGCGCCGCCGCCGGCAAACGCCCGGCGGCCGCGACTCCGGCACGTAAGAAGAAACCGTAACGGCTGGCCGCGCGCTGTTCCGCGCCTGCTACCTGCCGGCTATTCGCCGATCGCGAGCGCCTGCGCGACGGCCTGGATCCGCGCGCGATGCACGGCTTCCTTGATCTTCTCCGTGTCGCTGCCGATGCCGCGTGCGATCGCGCCGGCATCGACGCTGCGCGCGGCCGCGAGCGCGACGCGCAACCGCTCGGCCTGCGGATACGGCTGCGCATCGAGTCCGAGCCGGCCGCGCGCATCCGATTCGCAGGCCTGCAGCAGCTCGGCGAAGCGCGCCGGCTTGCGCAGCGCGTCGCTGCGCTCGAACAGCCGCACCAGCGCGGCCGCGCCCATTTCCATCACGCGATGCAGGTTGCCGTGCTCGCGCGCGACCACCAGCGCGAGATCGCGGCATTCGTTCGGCACCCGCAGCCGCTCGCACAACGGCTTGAGCAGCTCGACGCTGCGGCTTTCGTGGCCGACGTGGCGCGGCAGCACGTCCGCGGGCGTCGTGCCCTTGCCGAGATCGTGCGTGAGCGCCGCGAAGCGCACCGCCAGCGAATAGCCCTGCTTCGCCGCGTAGTCGACCACCATCATCACGTGCACGCCGGTATCGACTTCCGGGTGGTAATCGGCGCGCTGCGGCACGCCCCACAGCGCATCGACCTCGGGCAGGATGCGCGCGAGCGCGCCGCACTCGCGCAGCACCGCGAACATCCGCGACGGCTTCGCCTCCATCAGCCCGCGCGCGATTTCCTGCCACACGCGTTCGGGGACGAGCGCGTCGACCTCGCCCGCGTCGACCATCCGCCGCATCAGCGCGAGCGTTTCGTCCGCGACCGTGAAATCCGCGAACCGCGCGGCAAAGCGCGCGATCCGCAGGATCCGCACCGGATCCTCGACGAACGCGTCGCTCACGTGCCGGAACACACGCGCGCGCAGGTCGGCCTGCCCGTCGAACGGATCGATCACCGGGCCGACCAGCGTGCCTTCCGGGCTCACCTCGCGCGCCATCGCGTTGATCGTCAGATCGCGCCGCGCGAGATCCTCGTCGAGCGTGACGTCCGGCGCGTAGTGGAACTGGAAGCCGTGATAGCCGGCCGCCGTCTTGCGCTCGGTGCGCGCCAGCGCGTACTCCTCCTGCGTCTGCGGATGCAGGAACACCGGGAAATCCTTGCCGACCGGCCGGAAGCCCTGCGCGGTCATCTGCTCGGGCGTCGCGCCGACCACCACGTAGTCGCGGTCCTGCACCGGCACGCCGAGCAATTCGTCGCGGATCGCTCCGCCTACTGCATAGATGTTCATGGCTGCGGCTCGTATTCGGCGATCACGTTGGTTTCACGGCGTGCAGCGTCGATCCACTGCTGCACGGCCGGCAGCGCGGTCACCCGCGCCGCATAGCCGGCCGCCTCCGGCGACAGCGCCGGCGCATACGTGTTGAAGCGCATCACGACCGGCGCATACATCGCATCGGCGATCCCGAATTCGCCGAACAGGAACGGCCCGCCCGACGCCTCGATGCATTCGCTCCACAGCGCGTCGATGCGCGCGACGTCGGCGAGCGCGTCGGGTGTCGCGCCGCGCCCCGGCATCGACGCGCGGATGCTCATGCCCATCTGCGTGCGCAGCGCCATGAAGCCCGAATGCATCTCGGCGGACACGCAGCGCGCATGCGCGCGCGCGAGCGGGTCGGCCGGCCACATCGGGAATTGCGGATAGCGCTCGGCGAGCGTCTCGGCGATCGCGAGCGAATCCCAGATCGCGAAGCCGTGATCGTCGACGAGGCACGGCACCTTGCCGGTCGGCGAATATTCGCGGATGCGCGCGGCCGTGTCGTCGCGGCGCAGCTCGACCACGATCTCGTCGAACGGGATGCCGAAATGCGCGAGCAGCAGCCAAGGCCGCATCGACCACGACGAGTAGTTCTTGTCTCCAATGACGAGCTTCATGACGGGGTTCCGGAAAATGCGAAAAAGGAAAAGAAGCGCCGGCCGGCGGCGCCCCGCGGGTATTAGCGACGCGAGCGGAACCAGTCGAACCGCGAGCGCCTGGCCGCGTCGCCGAGATACGCGGGCGCAATGCTTTCGAGACTCGCGGGCGAGAGCCCGAGTTCCGGCGCGAGCGGCCCCGACAGCACGTTCGGCACCGACATCGTCGCGAGATTGTCGCGCGTGAGCACCGGTTCGCCCGGCAGGCATTCGAACACGCTCGCCTGCAGCCGCGCAAGCGCGTCGGGCAGCCGCACGATGCGTGCCTGCCGGCCGACCAGCGTGCCGCAATAGCGCACCAGTTGCTCGAGCGTGTAGACGGTCGGGCCGCCGAGTTCGTAGGTCTTGCCGTGCGCGCCCGCGAGATCGAGCGTGTTGACGAACGCGCGCACGACGTCGCCGACGAATACCGGCTGGAAGCGCGCGTCGGGCATCGCGAGCGGCAGCACGGGCACCGTGCGCTGCAGGTTCGCGAACGTGTTGAGGAATGCATCGCCGGGGCCGAACACGACCGACGGACGGAAGATCGTCAGCGCGAGCGAATCGGTGGCCGCGACCGCATGCAGCGCGGCTTCGCCGTCGCCCTTCGAGCGCTGGTACATGCTCGCGCCGTGCGGATCGGCGCCGAGCGCACTCATGTGCAGCAGGCGCCGCACGCCGACCTCGGTGCAGGCTGTCGCGAGCGCGGCCGGCAGTGCGACGTGCGCGCGCGCGAAACCCGGCCCGTACGGCGTGCCGCGGCCGCCGTGCAGCACGCCGATCAGGTTGATCGCCGCGTGCGCGCCGGCGACGAAGCGCGCGAGCGTGCGCGTATCGAGCGCGTCGAGTTCGACGATGTCGACCGGCAGCATCTGCAGGTGGCGCGCGTGCTCGCGCCGCCGCGTACCGATCCGCACCTGCTTGCCGGCATCGATCAGCGCATTGACGAGCCGGCTGCCGATGAAGCCGGTGCCGCCCAGCAGCGCAACGGTCTGGCGATCCATGTTCGGGTCCTAAAAAGAACACTGCCGCGTCTCGCGCGGCAGTTCGTGTATCAGGGCGAGATCATGCCTAGACGTTTCTTCAACGACTGCGGTTTGCCCTCGAAGAGCGCCGCGTAGTAGACGGTGTTCGACAGCACGTTCTTCACGTAGTCGCGCGTCTCGTTGAACGGAATCGTCTCCGCGAAGATCGCGCCTTCGACCGGCTGCGTCAACACCTGACGCCACTGGCGCGGCCGGCCCGGGCCCGCGTTGTAGCCGGCGGTGGCGAGCACCGGCGAGCTGTCGAAGTTGTTGTAGATGTCCGCCAGATACCAGGTGCCGAGCTGGATGTTGGTATCGATGTCGTGCATCTGCGCCCGCGAGATCGTGCCCATGCCGAGCTTCTTCGCGACCATCTGGGCCGTCGCCGGCATCAGCTGCATCAGGCCGCCCGCGCCGACCGACGAACGCGCGCTGATGATGAAGCGCGATTCCTGGCGGATCAGCCCGTACGCCCACTCGACGTCGAGGCCCGTCGACTGCGCATAGCGCTCGACGGTCGTGCGGTACGGCGACGGATAGCGCAGCGTGAAGTCGTGCTCGGCCTTCGTGCGGTCGGCGGTGTTGACCGTGCGGTCGAGCAGCTCGACGCGCTTGCCGTATTCGGCGGCCGCGAGCAGCTGGCGATCGGTCATCCCGCGCAGCGGCCAGTTCCATTCGCGATTGCCTTCGAGGCGCAGGTTCAGCGCGTAGAAGCGCTGCGCGAGCGCGAAGCCCGGGATCTTGCCCATCGCGTCGATCTCGGCGTCGCTCACCTTCGTGCGCGGCGGGATCGTCGTGCGCTGGCCGAGCTCTTCGCCGGCCAACTGCCCGTAGAAGTTGAACTGGCCAGCGACCTGCTCGAATTCCTGGTTCGCCTGCAGCGTGTCGCCGCTCTGCTTGAGCGCGCGCGCATGCCAGTAGATCCACGCCGGATCGTTGCGCAGCGACGGCGGCATCTGCTCGATCGACCAGCGCACCATCGGCCAGTTGCCGGCGAGCAGCGCGGCGCGCGTGCGCCATTCGTAGCCCGGGTTCGACAGCGGCGCGTTCGCCGATTTCGCATACCAGACCGATGCCATCGGCGAGCGCTTGATCGCGCCCTGGTAGCCGATCGCGCCCCACGCGATCGCCTGTTCCTGCTTGGTGAGCGAAGGCGCGACCGTCGTCAGCATCCCGGCGGCGGCGTCCGGATCGTTGCGCGCCATGCGGCCGAGCGCGATCAGCGCGAGCTGATGCGACGCGGCGTCGGGCCCGACGCCGCGCGCGAGATACAGCGGCGGCGCGCTCGTCGCCTGGTCGAAGCCGACCGGGCGCGGACCGAGCGCGTCGACGATCTTGCCGCCGAGCGTCGTGTAGTTCTGCTCGTACGCGAGGCGCGCCTGCTGCCACACGTCGTCGCTCGTGAACTGCTGGTTGACGGTGAGCGCGGTGATCAGGTCGACGCATGCATCGCCGTAGTTCTTCGGCTCGACGAGCAGCGCGCGCGCCGCATCGGCGACGTTCTCGTTGCGCGCCGCGCGCGATTCGAGCGCATAGCACTTGACCTGCGTGTCGTCGTCGAGCACGAAACGCTTGTACTGGTCGTCGAAATTGCGCCAGTCGTGGCGCGCGCCGAGCACGAGCAGGTAGTCGTTGCGCAGGCGATCGGCGATCGCCTGGCCGTCGTAGCGCTGCAGGAACGACTGCACGGGCGCGTCCGGCGCATCGACGCGCGCGCGGCCGGTCGAATCGAACAGCTGCGGCTTGATCTGGAAATACTCGACGTAGGACGGCACCGGATAGTTCGGGATCATCGACGCGAGCTGGGCGGCCTTCGCGGCGTCGTTGCGGCGTGCGGCTTCGCGAAGCTGCACGAAGATCTGGTCATCCCCGGCGAGCGTGTCGTCGTTCGGTGCGGCGCACGCGGCCGTGCCCGCGACGAGCGCGGCGGCCGAAAGCGTCAGCGCGACCGCGCGATATACTCGGAAAAGGCTGTTCGACATCGTTTTGAATGGAGCACGAAGTGAGCGAAAGCATAGCACGCAACCCTGTGCCGAACCCGAAGGTTGCGCTGCGCAAAACGCTGTCCGGCGCCCGTCGCGACGCCGCGTCGCAACCTGCCGCGAACGCCGCGCTCGACGCGCGGCTGCGCATGCTGCTCGACCGTCTCGCGCCGCGCACGGTCGGATTCTACTGGCCGCTGCCGGGCGAATTCGATGCGCGCGATGCGGTGCTCGCATGGTGCGCGGCAGGGGCCGGCCGCTGCGCCGCGCTGCCGGTGATCGGCGAGCGTCACACGCCGCTCGCGTTCCACGCATGGGACGCGCACACGCCGATGCGCGAAGGTCATCACCGGATTCCCGAACCGGCGTCGGGAATCGTCGTCGTGCCCGATCTTTTGCTGATTCCCTGTGTGGGATTCGATCCGCAGCGCTACCGGCTCGGCTACGGCGGCGGCTACTACGACCGCACGCTCGCCGCGTGGCCGGGCGACACGCTGCCCGTGACGGTCGGCATCGCGTACGAAGCGTGCCGCGTCGATGCGCTGCCGGCCGAGGCGCACGATCTCGCGCTGCGCTGGATCGTCACCGACGGCGCGCTTTACCCGGCCGCCGGATAATGCCGCGCGGCGCCGCGCTCGTCGCCGCCTGCCCGTGAGCGCGTCGCCGCGCCCGACCGTTGCCGCAATCGTTTACAGCGATGCCGCCGCGCGCGCGGCCGTGTCGTACAGGCCCGAGGCGTGGCGCAGCAACTGCGCCGCGTCGCCGATCTGCTCGTTGGTGAGGCCGCTGTCCTTCAGCGTCTCGATCAGGCAATGCTCGCGGACCTCGCGGTACTTCAGGCACAGGTCGCGGCCCGCGTCGGTCGCGAAGAAGAACACTTCCTTGCCGTTCTTCTCGCTCTTCACATAGCCGCGGGCGATCAGTTTTTTCAGCGCATAGGTCGCGACGTGCGTATCCTCGATATTGAGCACGAAGCAGATGTCGGCGAGCTTCTTCTTGCGTTCGCGATGGCTGACGTGATGCAGCAGCGAAACCTCGACCGCCGTCATGTCCTTCGCGCCGGCCGCCGACATGCAGCGCACCATCCAGCGGTTGAACGCATTGCCGGCCATGATGAGCCCGTATTCGAGCTCCGACAGCTCCGCGCTCGAATCGGAAACGAGGTGTTCGGATGACACGATCTTGGTCGCAGGACGCTTCATGGACAGGCGCAAGCCGGATGACAGGATGTGCCCGAGTGTACGCCAGAAGCCCCGGCCGGCGAGCTAGGCGAAAACGCTTATTGAGAAGTTGTCGATATTTTATTGACAATGTGCGCTAACATTGCCGTCCGAACCGTGCCAGTCCGATGACGCCACCCCGCATTTATCCGCTCGGCGATGCCGCCCTCGTCTGCGAGGTGCCGCCGCCCGCCACGCTCGATTGCCAGCGCCGCGTCTGGGCCGTGGCCGAGGCCGCGCGCGCGTGGCCCGACGTGATCGACGTCGTTCCCGGCATGAACAACCTGACCATCGTGTTCGACGCGCTCGCCGCGACGGCCGAGTCGCTCACGCCCGCGCTGCGCGACGCGTGGGAGACGGCCGACGTCGAGCACGCGGACGGCCGCGAGGTCGAGATCCCGGTCGAGTACGGCGGTGCCGCCGGTCCCGACCTGGCTGCCGTCGCCGCCCACACGGGCCTGTCGGCCGACGAGGTCGTCGCGCGCCACGCGGCCGGCGCCTACGTCGTGTTCTTCGTCGGGTTCCAGCCCGGTTTCGCGTATCTCGGCGGCCTCGACGCGTCGCTGCACACGCCGCGCCGCGCGGCGCCGCGTCTCGAGGTGCCGGCCGGCTCGGTCGGCATCGGCGGCGCGCAGACGGGCATCTACCCGGCCACGTCGCCCGGCGGCTGGCAACTGATCGGCCGCACGTCGCAGGTGCTGTTCGATCCGGCGCGGCCCCAGCCGACGCTGCTGCTGCCCGGCGACCGCGTGCGCTTCACCATTGCCGGAGTCGACGCACGATGACCCAGAACCACGCACCGGGCACCATCGAGGTCGTGCGGGCCGGCCCGCTGTCGACCGTGCAGGATCTCGGCCGCCGCGGCACGCGCCATCTCGGCGTCGCGCAGGGCGGCGCGCTCGACGGCCTCGCGCTCGAAGTCGGCAACCGACTCGTCGGCAACCGCCCCGACGCGGCGGCCGTCGAAATCACGATCGGCCCCGCCACGTTCCGCTTCACGCGCGCCACGCGCATCGCGATCACCGGCACCGAGTTCGGTGCAACGCTCGACGGCAAGCCCGTTCATTCGTGGTGGAGCCTGCCGGTCGCCGCCGGGCAGACGCTCGTGCTGCCGGCCGCGAAACGCGGCATGCGCGGCTACCTGTGCATCGCGGGCGGCATCGACGTGCTGCCGATGCTCGGCTCGCGCAGCACCGATCTCGCGTCGCGCTTCGGCGGCCTCGGCGGCCGCACGCTGCGCGACGGCGACCGGCTCCCGGTCGGCGTGCCGCCGGCCGGCGCCGGCTGCCTCGCGGCCGATGCGCCCGAATTCGGCGTGAAGGCGCCGGCATGGTGCGCGTTCGTGCGCGTCGACGAGCCGCCGCGCCGTCACCGCCCCGCGCATGCACCATGGGCGATGCCCGTGCGCGTGCTGCCGGGCCCCGACTACGCGTCGTTCGCGGCCGATTCGCAGCAGGCGTTCTGGGACGAGGAATGGCTCGTCACCGCGAACAGCAACCGGATGGGCTATCGGCTCGCCGGCGCCGAGCTCGTGCGCGCGCGCCCGGTCGAGCTGCTGTCGCACGCGGTGCTGCCCGGCACGATCCAGGTGCCGCCGAACGGCCAGCCGATCGTGCTGATGCACGACGCGCAGACCACCGGCGGCTATCCGAAGATCGGCACGGTGATCCGCGCCGACCTGTGGAAGCTCGCGCAGGCGCGGCTCAACCTGCCGATCCGCTTCGTGCGCACGACGCCCGACGCCGCGCGCGCCGCCCTCATCGCGGAACGGGCGTACCTGCGGCAGATCGACGTCGCGATCGAGATGCGCGAGGAAGCGCGCCGCCGCGCCCAATCGCGCGCGGCGTGACAATGGCGGAAGCAGCAACGAAAGACGCGCCACGCAACCAGTGGACGAGGAACATCATGGAAATCGATCTGAATGCCGATCTCGGCGAAGGATGCGGATCGGACGAGGCGCTGCTCGACCTCGTCACGTCGGCGAACATCGCATGCGGCTGGCATGCAGGCGGCGCGAACGCGATGCGCGACTGCGTGCGCTGGGCCGTGCAGAAAGGCGTGTCGATCGGCGCACACCCGAGCTTTCACGATCCGGAGAATTTCGGTCGCAAGGAAATGCAGCTGCCGGCCGGCGACATCTATGCGGGCGTGCTGTACCAGCTCGGCGCGCTGTCGGCGATCGCGCAGGCCGAGGGCGGCCGCATCGCGCACGTGAAACCGCACGGCGCGCTGTACAACCAGGCCGCGCGCGATCCGCTGATCGCCGACGCGGTGGTGTCGGCGATCCACGACTTCGATCCGTCGCTCGCGGTGTTCGGGCTCGCGAACAGCGTGTTCATCGCCGCCGCGCGGCAGGCGGGGCTCGCGGCGGTGGAGGAGGTGTTCGCCGATCGCGGCTACCGCGCGGACGGCTCGCTGGTGCCGCGCAGCCTGCCCGGCGCGCTGATCGACGATGAAGACGCGGTGCTCGCGCGCACGCTCGACATGGTGCGCAACCGGCAGGTGCGCGCGCTGAGCGGCGAATGGGTGCCGCTCAATGCGCAGACCGTCTGCCTGCATGGCGACGGGCCGCATGCGCTGGCGTTCGCGAAGCGGATCCGCGCGGCGCTCGAAGCCGCCGGCGTCGACGTCGTCGCGCCCGGCGCGCTGCAGGCCGACGAAGGCGCGTAACGCCGCAGCGGGCGCCTTGCCCGCGCCCCGCACGTTTTCGTCGCACCAAAGAAAAAAGCGCCCTCGTGGCGCTTTTCCGTTGGTGCAATCGGTGCGGCTTCGCCGTCTGTCGATTCACCCCCCGAAACCGTCTTTCGACGGTGACCGGAAAAACATTCCGGATTAAAAAACGTCCGCCGCCGCCCGATCACTGCCTTCCCCGGTCAGACGACGGAACGTCGCTTATGTGCAAGTCGGCCTGCATGCATGTGTTGTTCGACGACGATTGGCCCCGCCGTGCATGCAGACTCTCCGCGGCCGGCACGCGCTTCACGTGCCGGCGACGCTCACCCCGCGCTTTATTTCTGCTACCCCGTAGAACTTATCTATTCTTTTCATTTTTTCAACTTGTGGGGTGAAGAATAGATATCGGCCGAACGGGATGTCAATCGTTTTAAACGCTATTTTCCGACGATTCAAGGGTTTTCCTTATCGACCGACACCGCCGTGCAGGCGCGTCGCGCGGCGCGCGCGACGTCGATCAAACAGGGGACGATCAGCGCATGCAGCCGGGCACGATCAGTTCGCGTCGACCCGGTATCCTTGCTGGCGCAACAATTCGAGCACGCCGCGCGGGCCACCCAGATGCAGCGCGCCGATCGCGACAAACAGCGGCCGGTTCGGCGCGGCGATTGCCGTCATCCGTGCAACGAAGCGCCGGTTGCGCTCGTACACGATCTTGTTGTCGAGCGACGCCGACAACGCCTTCGAACGGGCGAGCCGTTCGCTCTTCGCGACCGCCCACGCCGAGATCGCATCGGCGTCGCCAATTCGCCACAGCCGGTGCAGTGCCTTGATGTCGTCGGCGTTCTGCGCGGGGGTCTGCACCATGTCCTGCGCGAGCATCTCGCGCTGCTCGGCCAGCGTCAGCCCGGTGAACGCGCGCATCTGTTCGGCGAGCGTCTCGAGCCCGATCACGCGGCCGCCTTTCTTCTTCAGGAACACGTTCTGCAGTTGCGCCTCGGTGCCGTATTCGGTCTGCAGGCCGGCGGACAGCGAATCGTAGGTCTCGACGACGAGCGCCGCGAGCCACGGCCGCATCTTGCGAATCTCGGCGAGCGCGGCCGGGTTGCCGCGCAGGCGCGCCGCGAGCCGCTGCCACAGCGGCTCCGGCAGCAGGCGCTGCAGGCACGGATAGCGGCACACGCCGTATTTCGACACGTCGTCCTGCGATTCGAGCAGATCGTCGGGCGACAGCTCGAGCGCGAGCGTCGGCGACGCGGCGAGCGCCGCGAGGATGCGCGGCCGGAACGGCTGCGCGCTCGGGTAATCGGACGGATCGCCCGTATGCAGCGTGCCGAGCACGTAGAGCGTGACCTTGCCCTTGGTCGCGACGTAAAACGGCATGCGCGCCGGCTGCACGCGCACGGTGCCGCGCGACACCGTGCCGTCCGAGACGGCCGGCGCATGGAAGCCCGGCAGGCTCATGCCGGGCGGCGGGACCTGCGACGGATGAATCGGCGAAGTCGCCGGCGCACGCCCTTCGGCGCGCGCCGGTTCGACGGAGACCACGACGCTGGCCGCCGCGCACGCGCCGGCCAGCGCCGCGCCCGTGACGGTACGCACGCTCCAGCGCCGCGCGTAGCGGTACGCGCGCATCACGCGCGCACTGCCGGTCCCCACACGGCGCACGCCGGACACGCGCGCCGCCAACGCTTCAGGCATTCGCCTCCCCTACCTCCTCGGCGCGATGGCAGGCCACGCGCCGGCCGTCCACTTCGCGCAATTGCGGCTCCTCGACGCGGCACCGCTCGACCGCGTACGGGCAGCGCTGATGGAACGCGCAGCCCGACGGCGGATTGAGCGGCGACGGCAGTTCGCCCTGCAGCTTGATCTGCACGCGGCGGTCTTCCTCGAAGATCGCCGGCGTCGCCGACATCAGCGCCCGCGTGTACGGATGGCGCGGCCGTGCGTAGATCGTCGCCTTGTCGCCGAGTTCGGCGACGCTGCCGAAGTACATCACCATCACGTCGTCCGCGACGTGCTCGACCACCGACAGGTTGTGCGAGATGAACACGTAGCTCGTCTTGAACTGCTCCTGCAGATCCATGAACAGGTTCAGGATCTGGGCCTGGATCGACACGTCGAGCGCGGACACCGGCTCGTCGGCGACGACGATGCGCGGATCGAGGATCATCGCGCGCGCGATCGCGACGCGCTGGCGCTGGCCGCCCGAGAACATGTGCGGATAGCGCTTCGCGTGCTCGGGCCGCAGGCCGACCGTGCGCATGATCTGCGCGATGCGCGCGGCGCGCTCGGCGGCCGTCAGGTTCGCGTTGATCTCGAGCGGCTCGGCGAGCGTCTGCTCGACGGTCTTGCGCGGGTTCAGCGACGCGAACGGGTTCTGGAACACCATCTGCACGCGGCGGCGCAGGTCGGCGACCGTGTCGCGGCTCGCGCCGGCCACGTTCTTGCCGTCGATCGTCAGGCTGCCCGACGTGGGCGTTTCGATCATCGTGAGCTGGCGCGCGAGCGTCGACTTCCCGCAACCCGATTCGCCGACGACGGCGAGCGTCTTGCCGCGCTTCAGCGAGAACGACACGCCGTTCAGCGCCTTCACCGTGCCCTGCCCGAACATCCCGCGCTTCACCGAGTAGTGCTTCGCGAGGCCGTCGGCCACCAGGACGTCCTCGTCGTGCGACGCGTGGCGCGTATCCTGGACTGCGTTCATCGTGCGCCTCCCGTCAGGTCGAGGTTGGAAACATTGAGCGGCTTGATGCAGCGCGCGCGCATCGCATCGTTGGCCGGCACCAGCGTGTCGAGCGCCGGCCGCGCCTTGCGGCAATCGTCGACCACGTACTTGCAGCGCGGCGCGAACAGGCAGCCGGACGGGCGATCATCGCGGCCCGGCACCATGCCGGGCAATGCGGCAAGGCGACGCGCCCCCTTATTGTGCTCGGGAATCGCCGCGAGCAGCGCTTCGGTGTACGGATGATGCGGCGCGCGGAAGATGTCGGGCACGCGATTGGTTTCGATGATCTCGCCCGCGTACATCACCGCGACGCGATGCGCGACCTCCGACACCACGGCCAGATCGTGCGAGATCAGCACGAGCGCCATCCCGCGCTCCTTCTGCAGTTTCACGAGCAGATCCATGATCTGCGCCTGGATCGTCACGTCGAGCGCGGTGGTCGGCTCGTCGGCGATCAGGAGCTTCGGGTTGCACGCGACGGCCATCGCGATCATCACGCGCTGGTTCATCCCGCCCGACATCTGGTGCGGGAACGACGCGATGCGGTTCTTCGCATCGGGAATGCCGACCTGGTCGAGCAGTTCGAGCGCGCGCCGGTGCAGCGCGTCGCCGCGCAGCCCTTCGTGCAGCTTCAGCACTTCCTTGATCTGGTAGCCGACCGTGTAGCTCGGGTTCAGGCTCGTCAGCGCGTCCTGGAACACCATCGCGATGTCCTTGCCGACGATCTTGCGGCGCGCCTTCGGCGACGCCTTCAAGAGATCCACGCCGTTGAACGTGACTTCGTCTGCCGTCACCTTGCCGGGCGCGTCGATCAGGCCCATCAGCGCCATCATCGTCACGCTCTTGCCCGAGCCCGATTCGCCGACGACGCCCACCACCTCGCCCGGTGCGACCGACAGGTTGATCCGGTCGACCGCGGGCAGGCCGTTGAAGTTCACCGCGAGATTGCGGATGGTCAGTAGGTTCTGGGTCATGGTCATGCCATCCGTTTCAGCTTGGGATCCAGCGCGTCACGCAGCCCGTCGCCGAGCAGGTTGATCGCGAGCACCGAAATCAGGATCGACAGGCCGGGCATCGTCACGATCCACCACGCGTTGTCGATGTAGTCGCGTGCGGAAGCGAGCATCGCGCCCCACTCGGCGGTCGGCGGTTGCACGCCGAGGCCGAGGAAGCCGAGCGCGGCCGCGTCGAGGATGGCCGACGAGAAGCCGAGCGTCGCCTGCACGATCAGCGGCGCCGTGCAGTTCGGCAGCACCTGCGAGAACATCAGGCGCAGCGTGCCGGCCCCGGCCACGCGCGACGCGGTCACGTATTCCTTCTGCAGCTCGCCGAGCGCCGACGCGCGCGTGAGACGCACGTAGGCCGGCAGCGCGACGATCGCGATCGCGAACATCGTGTTGGTGAGGCCCGGGCCGATGATCGCGACGACCGCGACCGCGAGCAGCAGCGACGGCAGCGCGAGCAGCACGTCCATGATGCGCATCACCGGCGTGTCGGCCCACTTCTGGAAGAACGCGGCGACGAGCCCGAGCACGATGCCGGGGATCAGCGCGAGCACGACCGACACGAAGCCGATCCAGAACGACATCCGCGCGCCGAACATCAGCCGCGAAAGGATGTCGCGGCCCGCTTCGTCGGTGCCGAGGATGAACTGCCAGTTGCCGCCGGCGAGCCACGCGGGCGGAATCTTCACGTAGTCGCGGTATTGCTCGACCGGGCTGTGCGGCGCGATCAGCGGCGCGAGCAGTGCGACTGCGATCAGCACGATCACGACGACGCCCGCGCCGACGGCGCCGCGGTTGCGCGAGAAGTTGGCCCAGAACTCGCGCAGCGCGAGCGCACGGCCGCCGGCCGGCGCGGATTCGGTCGGCAGGGTATTTTGCAGATTGCTCATGGGATTACCTCGTGTGGCGGATGCGCGGATTCAGCACGCCGTACAGCAGGTCGACGACCAGGTTCACGACGATCACGAGCGTCGCGATCAACAGGATGCCGCCCTGGACGACCGGATAGTCGCGGCGGCCGATCGCATCGATCAGCCACTTGCCGACACCGGGCCACGAAAAGAGCGTCTCGGTCAGCACCGCACCCGCAAGCAGCGTGCCGATCTGCAGGCCGATCACGGTGACGACCGGGATCAGCGCGTTGCGCAGCGCATGCACGACGACCACGCGCACGGGCGACAGCCCCTTCGCGCGGGCGGTGCGGATGTAGTCCTCGCGCAGCACTTCGAGCATCGACGAGCGCGTCATCCGCGCGATCACCGCGAGCGGAATCGTGCCGAGCACGATCGCGGGCAGGATCAGGTGGCTCACCGCCGACTTGAACGCGCCTTCGTCCGGCGCGAGCAGCGCGTCGATCAGCATGAAGCCGGTCGGGTGCGGGAAATCGTATTCGACCGCGATGCGCCCGGACACGGGCGTCCAGCCGAGATACGACGAAAACACCATGATGAGGATCAGCCCCCACCAGAAGATCGGCATCGAGTAGCCGGTGAGCGCGGTGCCCATCACGCCGTGGTCGACGACCGAGCCGCGCCGCAGCGCGGCGATCACGCCGGCCGGCAAACCGACCGCGAGCGCGAACACGAGCGCGCACAGCGACAGTTCGACGGTCGCCGGGAAGCGCGCGAAGAATTCGCCGCCGACGCTCGTGTTGGTGATGATCGACATGCCGAGGTCGCCATGCAGCGCACGGCCGACGTAGTGGAGGTACTGCAGCGGCAGCGGCTGGTCGAGCCCGAGGCGCTTCATCGCCTCTGCGTGCATCGCGGGATCGACGCCGCGCTCGCCCATCATCACTTCGATGGGGTCGCCCGGTATCAGGTGAATCAGCGCAAACGCCAGGATGGTGATGCCGATGAAAGTCGGGATCACCATCCCCACGCGGCGCAACACGAATCTGAACATGATGCGTCTCGTATTTTTCTTGTGGGAAATGTGCGACCGGCGACGGGAAGCTCTTGGCCTCCCGCCGCCGGATGAGTTAGCCGGTCTTCGCGACAGCTTATACGGGCCGTATTACTTCACGCCGACACCGTCGAAGCGAGCATAGCCGAGCGGCTCGATACGCATGTCGACCACGTTCTTGCGCACCGGCTGGTAGACCGTCGAGTTCGCGATCGGCGAGAACGGCAGCTGTTGCGCGAAGATCTGCTGGGCCTGCGTGTAGAGCTTCGTGCGCGCGTCCTGGCCCGTCGTCGTGCGGCCCTTCTGGACCAGCTCGTCGAACGGCTTGTAGCACCAGTGCGAGAAGTTGTTGCCCTTGATCGCTTCGCAGCCGAGCAGCGTGCCGAGCCAGTTGTCCGGATCGCCGTTGTCGCCCGTCCAGCCGATCAGCATCGTGTCCTGCTCGCCCGCGTGCGCACGCTTGATGTACTCGCCCCACTCGTACGTGACGATCTTCGCCTTCACGCCGATCTTCGCCCAGTCGGCCTGGATCATCTCGGCCATCAGGCGGGCGTTCGGGTTGTACGCGCGCTGCACGGGCATCGCCCACAGCGTGATCT
This sequence comes from Burkholderia sp. IO2, assembly GCF_029522185.1. Taxonomy (NCBI): domain Bacteria; kingdom Pseudomonadati; phylum Pseudomonadota; class Betaproteobacteria; order Burkholderiales; family Burkholderiaceae; genus Burkholderia; species Burkholderia sp. IO2. The sequence goes on from NZ_JAKWFH010000033.1 coordinate 68,055, forward strand.
CGAACCCGTTCGGGAAGCCGGCCTTCGCGAGCAGCGCCTTCGCCTTCGCGGTGTCGTAGGCCGCCATCTTCAGGTTCTTGTCGTACGACCATTGGGTCGGCGGCATCGGCGCGCTCGCGGCCTGGCCGGCGCCCTGGTAGACGGACTCGAGGATCGCCTTCTTGTTGATCGCCATGTCGAGCGCCTGACGCACTTCGAGCTTGTCGACCGGCTTGTGCTCGACGTTGTACGCGAGGTAGCCGAGGTTGAAGCCGGCCTGCGACGGCATGTCGACGTTCGAATCGGCCTTCAGCGTCGCGATGTCGGCCGGGCGCGGATAGCTCATCACCTGGCATTCGTTGCGCTTGATCTTCTGCACGCGCACGCCCGGGTCCGGCGTGATCGAGAAGATCAGCTTCGACAGCTTCACTTCGCCCTTCTTCCAGTAATCAGGATTGCCATCGAAGCGGATCGTCGCGTCCTTCGTGTAGCTGCGGAAGATGAACGGACCCGTGCCGACCGGCTTCTGGTTGATGTCGGCGGCACGGCCGGCCTTCATCAGCTGGTCGCCGTATTCGGCCGACAGGATCGACGCGAATTCCATCGCCATGTTCTGGATGAACGGCGCGTTCGGCTCGGCCAGCGTGAACTTCACGGTGTACGGATCGACCTTCTCGACCTTCGTGATCAGCTTGTCGAGACCCATGTCGGTGAAGTACGGGAACGACACCGGGTACGCCTTGCGGAACGCATTGTTCGGATCGAGCATGCGCTGGAACGAGAACACGACGTCGTCCGCATTGAATTCACGCGTCGGCTTGAAGAAGTCGGTCGTGTGGAACTTCACACCGTGGCGCAGGTGGAACGTGTACACCTTGCCGTCGGACGACACGTCCCACTTCTCGGCGAGGCCGGGCTCGACCTTCGTGCCGCCGCGCTCGAATTCGACGAGGCGGTTGTAGACGGTGAACGTGGCGGCGGTGAAGTCGACGCCGGTCGTAAATTGCGCGGAATCGAAACCCGCCGGGCTGCCTTCTGAGCAGTAGACGAGCGTTTTGTTCGGGATCTGTGCGAATGCAGAACCCGCGACGCCGAGCGATGCCGCTGCCACGCCTGCCATGGCGGTAACACGCAGGGTGTGCAACAGACGGTTGTATTCCATGTTTCCTCCAGGTCTCCAGATCGGAACCGGTCCCGCCAGGGAGCCGGCGTACGCGGATATTACTTGAGCTAACGATGCTGCAACAAGCTGGAGAAAAAACTCTTCTATACGCCCGCCGGGTTTTTGCCGATTTTTAGTGTGGGTAAAAAATGCAACCACGCGCGCGAGCGACAATTCCGTCCATTTCGCGGCATGTTTCGTTCGACGACTAAACAATTCGGGTGCGAACGCGAAGGGGCGACACACCGTTTCCCCGCGTTCTGCATCACATCATTGCGTTTGGCGAAACGATTCGATGACCGTCCTCAAATCGTCATGTCGTCACGCCGGCGCATCGAGGTCGGCGCTGCGCGCGGGCACGAACGCGACCGCGACGATCGACAGCGCGAGGCCCGCCATCACGTAGTAGGTCGGCGCGAGCGGCGTGCCGGTGACCTTGATCAGCCACGTGACGATGAACTGGCCGAAGCCGCCGAACAGCATCACCGCGACGTTGTACGCGATCGACAGCCCGGTCGAGCGCACGTTGGCCGGGAACAGCTCGGCGATCATCGCGCCGAACGGCCCGTAGTAGCCTGCCAGCGCCACCGACAGCACGGCCTGCACCGCGATCAGCCGCCCGATGCTCGGCGCCGCGTCGAGCCATGCGAACAGCGGGTACATCAGCGCGAGCGTCAGCACGAGCGACCACAGCGACAGCCCCTTGCGGCCGATGCGGTCCGACCACGCGCCCGCGATCGGCGACAGCACCATCAGCAGCAGGTTGCCGATGATCACCGCGTAGAACGATTCCGCATACGGCAGCTTCAGCTGCTTCACCGCGAAGGTCGGCAGGTAGCTGATCAGCACGTAGATCGTCACGGTGAGCGCGATCACCGAGCCGAGCCCGCACAGCACCTCGCGCGGGTGGCGCGTGAACACTTCGCCGAGCGTCGCGCGGCGCGCGTTCTGCTGCGCATGCAGGAACGCTTCGGAATCGGCGAGATGGCGGCGGATGTAGAAGCCGATCGGGCCGATCAGCAGCCCGAGGACGAACGGCACGCGCCAGCCCCAGCTGCGCAGCGCGTCGTGCGACAGCCCGCGCGTGACGGCCGCGCCGACGAGCGCGCCGATCAGCAGCGCGGCCGCCTGGCTCGCCATCTGCCAGCTTCCGTAGAAACCGCGTTTCGAGAACGGCGCCGCTTCGATCAGCAGCGCGGTCGAGCTGCCGAATTCGCCGCCCGCCGAGAAGCCCTGCAGCAGGCGGCCGAGCACGATCAGGATCGGCCCGCCGATGCCGATCGCCGCATAGGGCGGCGCGATCGCGAGCAGGAAGATGCCGGCCGTCATCAGCAGGATCACGAGCGACAGCGCGGCCTTGCGGCCCGCGCGGTCCGCGTACAGCCCGAACACGATGCCGCCGATCGGGCGCATGAAGAACGCGACGCCGAACGTCGCGGTGGTCAGCAGCAGCGACGAGTATTCGCTGGAGGTGGGGAAGAACAGTTCGGCGATCACGACCGTCATGAAGCCGAACACCGTGAAGTCGTACCACTCGAGTGCATTGCCGATCACGGCGGCCGCCACCGCGCGCCGGTTCAGCGCACGCTCGGGCCGGATCGTTTTCGTTGAATTCGCAATCGTCGCCATGCGTGCCTCGTCCTCGTGAATTCGCCGTGTCGGGCGGCGCGGCGCGCGGGCATGCCGCGCCGCGCAGGTGTGCAGCGAGTGTAGAAAGCGCCGGAACCGTTTTCAAGCAATAAAAAACGCTCGCCATCGAACGACAGCGAGCGTTTTGCGGTTTTCGCCACAATGCGGCATCGCACGATGCCGCACCGGCCTCAACCCATCTTCGAGAATGCGCTGCACCAGCCCTTCGCCGCGACCTGCTTGCCGGGGAAGGCGCCGCACGGGCCCGACGTCGAGCCCTTCTTGCCCTGGTACAGCATGCAGGCCGCGCAATCCTGGCCCGCTGCGTATTTCGGATACTTCGTCTTGTCGACCTTGGTGGCATCGGCCTTGTAGCCGAGCGCCGCCGCGGTCGGATCGGTTTCCGACAGCATCGGCGCATCGGCCAGCGCTTCACGCGACAGTGCCAGCGCGGACACGGCACCAATACTCGTAATCAGGAAACTCCGACGGGTTGCTTTCATAGGGGGACTCGCTCCAACGTTATTGGTTTGAAAGCCGTTCTGGCGACGGCCGTTCGACAGAATAACGCCCAAGCGAATAAATGTGCGCGCCGAAATGCCGGAGATAAGGGATTTCACACGGGTTTCGCGCGGCCGGCCCGCATGGACGCGGGCCGCGCATCACGCGCGCGACACCATGTCGCCCACCCGCTGCGCGAGCGCGAGCGACGCGGTGAGCCCCGGCGACTCGATGCCGAACAGGTTCACGAGTCCGCGCACGCCGTGCTGCGCGGCCCCCTGCACGATGAAGTCGGCCGGCGGCTCGCCGGGCCCCGCGAGCTTCGGCCGGATGCCCGCGTACGCCGGCTGCAGCGCATCGTCGGGCAAGCCCGGCCAGAACGCGCGGATCGACGTGTAGAACGCGCCCGCGCGCGCCGGATCGACCTCGTAGCGCAGCGAATCGCACCACTCGACGTCCGGGCCGAAGCGCGCCTGCCCGCCGAGATCGAGCGTCAGGTGCACACCGAGCCCCGCGCGATCGGGCATCGGATAGATCAGGTGCGAGAACGGCGCACGGCCCGACAGGCTGAAATAATTGCCGCGCGCGAAATAAAGCGGCGGCACCCAGCGCGGATCGAGGCCGCGCGTGCGGCGCGCGAGCGCCTGTGCGCCGAGCCCCGCGCTGTTGATCACGCAGGTGGCGTCGATCTCGGCCGGCGCGCCGCCGCCGGTGCGCACGATGAAGCGGCCGCCACGCAGCACGTCGATCGATTCGACCGGAGCGTGCAGCGCGCACACGGCGCCGTCGCGCTCCGCGTCGCCGAGCAGCGCGAGCATCAGCTGGTGGCTGTCGACGATGCCGGTCGACGGCGAGAACAGCGCCTCCACGCATTCGAGCGCGGGCTCGAGCGTCTGCGCCTCGGCGCGCGTGAGCGGCAGCAGGTCGAGCACGCCGTTTTCGGCGGCGCGCGCGGCGATCGCCTTCAACTGCTTCACCTGCGCGGCGCTCGTCGCGACGAGCAGCTTGCCGGTACGCCGGTGCGGCACATGATGGGTCTCGCAGAATTCGTACAGCAGGTCGCGCCCGTGCACGCACGACATCGCCTTCAGCGACCCGCGCGGATAGTAAAGCCCCGCGTGAATCACCTCGCTGTTGCGCGAACTCGTGCCCGTACCGATCGCGTCGGTCGCCTCCAGCACGATCGTTTCACGCCCGCGCGCGGCCAGTTCGCGCGCAATCGCCAGACCGACGACACCCGCGCCGATCACGACACAATCCGTCTGCTCCATGGCTTTTCGCGCTGCTCGCGCGTCGAAGGGAGAGAGAAGAATTGTACGTCCCGGTTCGCCCGCTTGCCGAACGCCGACGTATCGCGTCGCGACGATGCGGACGGTGGCGCAGACAACGATGCGGCCACGAATGCGACGAATGCCACGCGCGCTGCGGCCGGGCGCGCGTGGCCGCGTCAGAAGCCGATCGGCCGGCGCTTCGCCGCGCCTTCGTCGGCGCGGATGTCGGCCGGCCCGATCGCGTCGCGGCCGTCGAGCCGCGCGGCGCCGAACGCGTGCAGCAGCGCGCGGCGCATCGTGCGCGGCGGCGTCGCGGCCAGCACGTCGAGCGCATCGTCGCCGAGCGTCTCGGGGAAGCGCCGCCCCCACGCATGCGACGTGCGGATCTCGTCGTAGATCGTCTGCGCGATCCGGCGTGCGCCGGCCGCATCGGGCGGCGCGATCTCGTACACATTCATCCGGTTGAGCAGCGGCTCCGGAATCGCCTGCGCGTCGTTCGCGGTCGCGATCCAGATCACGTTGCCCGCGTCGATCGGCACTTCCGCGAATTCGTCGACGAACGCGCGCGCGGTGTCGTGCTCGAGCAACGCATACAGCGCGCCGAGCGGATCGTATTGCGCATCGCTGCCGGCCTTGTCGATCTCGTCGACCGCGATCACCGGATTCGCGTAGCTGCCGTTCACGAGCGCGTCGAACACCTTGCCGGGCTTCGCGTTCTTCCATTGCGACGACGCGCCGGACAGGATCCAGCCGGCCGTCAGCGAACTCATCGGCACGTAGTGGTACGCGGTGCCGAGCAGTTGCGCGAGCGCCTTCGCGAAATGCGTCTTGCCGATCCCGGGCGGCCCGAGCAGCAGGATCGGCATCAGTTCGAGCCGGTCGTCCGTTTCGAGACACAGCGCGATCTGCTTGCGCACGTCGTCGAGCGGCTCGCCGAAATTCGGCAACGCCTCGCCGAGCGCGTCGAACGACGGCATCCGGTTCGGCTTCACGCAAAAGCGCAGATTCCCCGTCTTGAGCATCTTCTCGTAGGTCGAGCGCAGTGCGTCGCTTGCGCTCTCGTTCAGGTCGCCCAGCGCCGTCTCGACCTGCTCGAGGTCGTACACCGTGCTGAAGGACGCCACCGCCAGTTCCTGTTTCACCATCGCCGTCGTCATACCAACCTCGCTGCCTTGCCGTCACATACTCATCAGACCCTTACGATTTCAGTGTAGCGATCCCGCATCGCCGTGCAAGCAAGCAGCCGGGGGAGTCTGCTGCTAACAGCGCGCCCGCGCTGCACGGTCGTGCGCCGCGGCGTATGATCGACAATTCACGACGCTCGCGCCGGGCGCGCCGCTGGCGTTCGCGCGCCGCGCACACGCTGCTCCCGCACCGCGCCAGACGCCTCGCCCGAAGAGTTGCCGATGTCCGTCCCCACTGCTTCCCCGCGCGTCGACGCCGATGCGATCCGTTCCGTCGATACCGTCGACGCCGCGCTCAAGTCGCGCCGCGCGATCCGCGCGTTCCTGCCAACGCCCGTGCCGCGCGACACGCTCGAGGCGATCCTCGAAGCCGCGAGCCGCGCGCCGTCGGGCACCAACATCCAGCCGTGGCACGTGTACGTCGCGACGGGCGCCACGCGCGACGCGCTCGCCGCCGCGCTCACCGCGGCCTACGACGATCCCGCGCGCGACGAGAAATACGTCGCCGAATACGACTATTACCCGCGCGAATGGGTGTCGCCGTATATCGACCGGCGCCGCAAGGTCGGCTGGGACCTGTACGGCCTGTTGAACATCGGCCGCGACGAGAAGGCGCGCATGCATGCGCAGCACGCGCGCAATTTCCGTTTCTTCGATGCGCCGGTCGCACTGTTCTTCACGCTCGACCGCGTGATGACGTTGGGGGCCTGGCTCGACTGCGGGATGTTCCTGCAAGGCGTGATGACGGCCGCGCGCGCCCGCGGCCTCGACACCTGCCCGCAGGCCGCGTTCGTGCCGTTTCACCGGATCGTCGCCGAACATCTCGACATTCCGGCCAACGAGCAGCTCGTCTGCGGCATGTCGCTCGGCCATGCGGACCCCGACGCGATCGAGAACCGCCTCGTCACCGAGCGCGCGAGCGTCGCCGAGTTCGCGCGCTTTTTCGCTTGAAAACGCATGACGCGTCCTTACCTGTCGAGCAGGACCGCATCGTGCTGCGAACCCGTCGCGGCGCGTCCCGTCACATCGCGACCGAAATCGATCGGGCGTAAGATGTGCGTCCGTTCCCCGCTATCCCGCGTTTCCGGAGACGTTTCATGCTGAAACACGGCCTGGCCGTCCTGCTTGCGAGCGTCGTGCTCGCCGCCCATGCGCAGAGCCCCGCGCCGGCCGTCGTCGCATGGGAAATCCAGGTGGTGCGCGACGGTCAGACGATCGACACGTTCCAGCAAAACACCACCGTGGGCCAGTCCCGCACCGATACCCATCGCTATCCGGCCGCCGTGCCGGTGGGCTGCGGCAATGCCGCGCGCGTCGTGCCGACCGAGCGCTCGCGCTCGGTGACGGTCGCCCCGCTCGCCGTCGACGCCAACGCGAACACCGTGTCGCTCGGGCTCGACGTGCAGGAAACGCTCGACGACGAAAACGCGACGCGCGGCGATCCGTGCGTGCCCGCGTCGCCGCGGCAAATCGTCGCGAGCCACCCCGGTCTGTCGGTCGGCGGCGAGGCGTGGACCGACTGGACGCTCGTCGAGCAGCATCCGCATCTCGTGTACCGCGTGCGCGCGCACGTCGCGAAGGACTGAGCGTCATGTCCGCCGACGCTCTCTCCCTGCCGTTCGCCGAACCGCACGCCGCGCCCGACGAAATCACCGCCGTCAGCTGGAACCTGCACAAGGGCCGCTCGCCGCTCGGCTTCACCGCGTGGAACGCGATGCGCGACTGGATGCAGTCGACCCACGCCGACGTGTATTTCCTGCAGGAAGCGATGGCGCGCCGCATGCCGCGCCCGATGCTCGCACCGGGCTTCGGCGCGCCGATGGACGACACGGTCGACGACGTGTGGCATTGCCAGGCCACCGAGATCGCGCAGGCGCTCGACTGGCAGATCGCGCTCGGGCCGAACGTGTTCAAGCCGTCGTGGCGGCACGGCAACGCGATCCTGTCGCCGCATCCGCTCGATCTCGGCGGCCGCTGGGACATCTCCGCGCACCGCTTCGAGCGGCGCGGGCTGCTCGTCGCCCGCGCGACGCTCGCGGGCGCCCGCCCGGTCACGCTGCTGTGCGCGCACCTGGCGCTCACGCGCGCCGCGCGGCTGCGCCAGATGCACTGGATCGCGCACTGGATCGTGCGCAACGCGGGCGACGATCCGCTCGTGCTCGCCGGCGATTTCAACGACTGGCGCAACGATTCGGTCGCGCTGTTCGGCGAGATCGGGCTGTCCGAGGTCGCGACGCTGCTCGGCGAATCGGGCCGCACGTTCCCCGCGTTCTCGCCGGCGCTCGCGCTCGACAAGATGTTCGTGCGCGGGCTGACGCCGCTCGAATGGCGTGCGCCGTCCGGCGAAGCCGCGTGGCTGTCGGACCACCTGCCGTACATCGCGCGCCTGCGCCTCGATCCGCAGTAACGCCCGCGGTCCCGCGGCGCCCCCAGTCACGGCGCTGCCGGAGCACGCCGCACTCGCCGCGACACGCGCGACCGATCATGGAAAGCATGTTGAAAGGATCTGTTGCGCCAAATCCGCGCAGCCGCGGGGGTCAAGCCCGCGATCCGCGTCAACAGGGTAAAATAACGAGTTCCTCAAACGTCTGTCATCGAGAAGGCGCGTGTCCGACGCGCCGGCCGGCCGATCCGCGATCGGGCCGTCGCACTCGGTTTTTTGCCCGTTTTTGGGCCCGTTACACGCGTTCGCCACGCGCGTCCGTTTTCAAAGCCATGAGCAAATACGACACCGCCACCGTCCAATCCGTCCATCACTGGACCGACACGCTTTTCAGCTTCACCTGCACCCGTGAGGCGAGCCTGCGCTTCAACAACGGCGAATTCACGATGGTCGGCCTCGAAGTCGACGGCAAGCCGCTCGCGCGCGCCTATTCGATCGTCAGCCCGAACTACGAGGAGCATCTCGAGTTCTTCAGCATCAAGGTGCAGAACGGCCCGCTGACGTCGCGCCTGCAGCACCTGAAGGTGGGCGACACGGTGCTGATCGGCAAGAAGCCGACGGGCACGCTGGTCGCCGACAACCTGCTGCCGGGCAAGACGCTGTGGATGCTGTCGACGGGCACGGGCCTCGCGCCGTTCATGTCGATCATCCGCGATCCGGACATCTACGACCGCTTCGACAAGGTGATCCTGACCCACACGTGCCGTCTGAAGGGCGAGCTCGCGTACATGGACTACATCAAGCACGACCTGCCGGGCCACGAGTACCTGGGCGACATCATCAAGGAAAAGCTCGTCTACTACCCGACCGTCACGCGCGAAGCGTTCGACAACGAGGGCCGGATCACCGACCTGATCGCGACGGGCAAGCTGTTCACGGATCTCGGCGTGCCGGCCTTCTCGCCGGAAAACGACCGCGTGATGCTGTGCGGCAGCACCGCGATGCTGAAGGACACGACCGACCTGCTGAAGCAGGCCGGCCTCGTCGAAGGCAAGAACAGCGCGCCGGGTCACTACGTGATCGAGCGCGCATTCGTGGACTGATCGATCCCCGAATTTGTGCCGCATCAAGAACCGGAGCGAAAGCTCCGGTTTTTTTTCGTCCCTACTTGGCGAATTCGTAACAAACTGGGACCATTCCATCTCAAATAGTTACATTTGGATACGTCATCGCCCGGTGTTCGGGTGTCAGTGTTTTTCCTACAACAGGTTCATTCCGATTATTCACATTTACCCTTAAATGTCCGCCCGACATGACCTTTTCAGAAATTTTGAGATATTATTCGCCGCGCGTGGTTGCCGTTCGGATGAGAGTGGAAGGGTCGGATGCAAGTGTTACAAGACGTAACTTTTGTTACCTCGGCATGGAGCGATTCTCTGGCGGCGACCGTCATCGAAACGGCAGCCGGTGCACGCAACCAGCCGGTGTCTGAACCGCTTTCTGACAGCAGGGAGAGTCATGGATACGTCGCTTAACGCGCCCTCGGGCGCCCACGCCCCGTTCCCGTCGCGGCAGCGCATGCCCGGCTGCGCCGCGACTTCGCCCCTGGCCGACGTCGCATCGAAACGCGACGCGTCCGCCGCACGGATCGCGGCACTTTCCGCCCAGTTGCTCGCCGCCGACGAAGCGGCCCGCCGCCATCTGGCCGGCGAGCTGCACGACGGGCTCGGCGCCGAATTGACCGCTGCCCGCTTCGCGCTCGCAAACGTTCAAACGTGGCTGCCGGCCGATGCGCCGGAAGGCTGCCTGCGCGCGCTGGCGCTGGCGCAGCAGGCGCTCGACGCCGCGACCGACGCGAATCGCCGGCTCATCGACGAGCGCGACACGCCGGCGCTCGACGCAGGCGTGGTCGGCGCGCTGTCGTCGTGGATCGACACCCATGCGGCGCGCACCGGCCTGCGCACGAGCTTCGTGTGCGCGGCCGACGCGCGCCTTACGCAAATCGCCGGCGCCGGCGCGCTCGCGGTGTTCCGCGTCGCGCAGGAAGCGCTGTCGAACGTCGCGAAACACGCCCGCGCGACGTCGGTCGACGTGCGGATCGTCACCGACGGCACGCACCTGTCGCTGAGTGTCACCGACGATGGGACCGGTTTCGCGCGCAATCGCCGCAGCGGCTATGGCCTCGCCGGCATGCGCGCGCGCTGCGAGGCGTTTGGCGGCAGCTTCGAGACGGCCACGCCGGCAACCGGTCGCGGCACGCGCGTCACCGCGCGCTTCGCGTGGGATTCGCTGCTCGCGGTGCCCGTCGCGGCACGCCGCACGTCGCTTTCGTGAGGTCGCGATGAGCCTGAACATCCTGCTCGTGGACGATCACGCGATCGTCCGGCAAGGGATCCGCCAGTTGCTGATCGACCGCGGCGTCGCGCGCGACGTGACCGAGGCCGAGAACGGCGGCGACGCGATGGCGGCCGTCGACAAGCAGGAATTCGACGTGATCCTGCTCGACATCTCGCTGCCCGACACGAACGGCATCGAGGTGCTCAAGCGCCTCAAGCGCAAGCTGACGCGCACGCCGGTGCTGATGTTCTCGATGTACCGCGAGGACCAGTACGCGGTGCGCGCGCTGAAGGCCGGCGCGGCCGGCTACCTGTCGAAGACGGTCAACGCCGCGCAGATGATCGGCGCGATCCAGCAGGTCGCGGCCGGGCGCAAGTACGTGAGCCCCGCGATGGCCGAGGCGCTCGCCGAATACGTGTCGTTCGAGAACGAACCGCTGCCGCACGAGAAGCTGTCCGATCGCGAATACCAGACGCTCTGCATGCTCGCGTCCGGCAAGCGGCTCACCGATATCGCGAACACGCTGTCGCTGTCGGTGAAGACGGTGAGCGTGTACCGGTCGCGGCTGCTCGAGAAGATGCGGCTGTCCAACAACGCGGAACTCACGTTCTACGTGATGAGCAACCGGCTGGTCGACATGGCGCCCACGGCCGGCGCCTGAGCCCCCCCCCGGCCCATTCGAATTCGTCCGATCCCGCGACGCGGCGCACGCCGCGCCGCGCCCAACCGCGCCCGCTCCGGGCGCAAGCGCTTGTTTTATCGGACGATTCCGCGGCGCCGCAGCGGGGCTTGCACGCCAAATCGGCTAAAATTATGGGTTTTCACTCAGTCAACGCGCCGTGCCTGCGCGCGCTGGCGATTCATCCGCAATGTCTCTCTTCCGCAAGAAAAACGTCGATCGCATGATCGCCGGCGCGCAAGCCGCCGGGCTCAAGAAAGCGCTCGGCGCGATCGACCTCACCTTCCTCGGCATCGGCGCGATCATCGGCACCGGCATCTTCGTGCTGACCGGCACCGGCGCCGTCCAGGCCGGCCCCGCGCTGATGCTGTCGTTCGTGATCGCCGCGATCGCGTGCGGCCTCGCCGCGCTGTCGTACGCGGAGTTCGCGTCGACGATCCCCGTCGCCGGCTCGATCTACACGTATTCGTACGCGACGCTCGGCGAGCTGGTCGCGTGGATCATCGGCTGGGACCTGATGCTCGAGTACGGCCTCGCGTCGTCGGCCGTGTCGGTCGGCTGGTCGGGCTACCTGCAGTCGCTGCTGCAGGGCTTCGGGCTGTCGCTGCCGACCGTGCTGACGGCCGCGCCCGGCGCGGTGCCGGGCGTCACCACGTGGTTCAACCTGCCCGCGTTCCTCGTGATGATCGTGATCACGACGCTGCTGTCGATCGGCATCCGCGAATCGACCCGCATCAACAACATCATGGTGTTCATCAAGGTGTCGGTGGTGCTGCTGGTGATCGCGGTCGGCCTGTTCCACGTGACGCCCGCGAACTGGAAGCCGTTCATGCCGCACGGCTGGAACGGCGTGTTCGGCGCGGCCGCCGTGATGTTCTTCGCGTTCATCGGCTTTGACGCGGTGTCGTCGGCGGCCGAGGAAGTGAAGAACCCGAAGCGCGATTTGCCGATCGGCATCATCGCGTCGCTCGCGGTGTGCGCGGTGCTGTACGTGACGGTCGCCGCGGTCGCGACCGGCATCGTGCCGTCGGCCCAGTACGCGAACATCTCGCACCCGATCTCGTACGCGCTGCAGGTCGCCGGCGAGAAGTGGGTCGCGGGCTTCATCGATCTCGGCGCGGTGCTCGGCATGCTCACCGTGATCCTCGTGATGAGCTACGGCCAGACGCGCGTGATCTTCGCGATGTCGCGCGACGGGCTGCTGCCGGCCGCGCTGTCGCGCGTGCATCCGCGCTATGCGACGCCGTTCCTGACCACCTGGCTGGTCGGCCTGTTCTTCGGGCTGATCGCCGCGCTCGTGCCGCTCAACGTGCTCGCCGAGCTGATCAACATCGGCACGCTCGCGGCGTTCTCGATGGTGTCGATCGCCGTGCTCGTGCTGCGCCGCACTCACCCCGAGCTGCCGCGCGCGTTCCGCTGCCCGGGCGTGCCGGTGGTGCCGATCCTCGCGGTCGCATCGTGCCTGTTCCTGATGCTGAACCTGCAGCCCGTCACGTGGGCCGCGTTCGGCATCTGGCTCGTGATCGGCCTGGTGATCTATGCGCTGTACTCGCGACACCACTCGAAGCTCGCGCACGGCCACCCCGACGCGCACTGAGCGCCGTCATCGCGCGCCGCCGCGGCGCGCGATGACGAACCCCACGCGGAGCCGCCCCGGCTCCGCACGCACCCTCTCCCGCCCCCCGGCCGCCGCGCGATCAGTGTCCGATCGTCGCGATCTCTTGCCCGATCGTCCGGATTTGCCCGCCCCCGCCGCCGCGCCGCCTGCACGCGCGCGCCGGGCGGTTCATAATCCGGCCATCGAATGACGGCGCCGCGCGGCGGGCCGTCCGGCAACAGGAAAAAACGATGGAAAGCGTCGATCTCGATGTACTGAAATCCAGCGCGCGCTGGCTCGAAGAAGGGCGCCGCGTGCTGCTCGTGACGGTCGTGAAGACGTGGGGCTCGTCGCCGCGCCCCGAAGGCGCGATGCTCGCGGTGCGCGAGGACGGCCTGGTGGTCGGCTCCGTGTCCGGCGGATGCATCGAGGACGACCTGATCGCCCGCGTGCATGCGAGCGGCATCGCGGCCGATGCGCGCCCGGAAGCGCTCAAGTACGGCGTGACCGCCGAGGAAGCGCACCGCTTCGGGCTGCCTTGCGGCGGCACGATCCAGCTAGTGCTCGAACCGCTCACGCGCGACAGCGGGATCGCCGCACTGTGCGCGGAAGTCGAGGCCGGCCGCCTCGTCACGCGCACGATGACGCTCGCGACCGGCCGCGCGTCGCTGTCGCCCGCGCAGGCGACCGACGGGCTCGCGTTCGACGGCGAACGCCTCGTGACGATCCACGGGCCGCGCTACCGGATGCTCGTGATCGGCGCCGGCCAGTTGTCGCGCTATCTGTGCCAGATCGCGGTCGGGCTCGACTACCAGGTGACGGTCTGCGATCCGCGCGACGAATACACGGATGCGTGGGACGTGCCGGGCACGCGCGTCGTGCACACGATGCCCGACGACACGGTGCTCGACATGAAGCTCGATGCGCGTTCGGCCGTGATCGCGCTCACCCACGATCCGAAGCTCGACGATCTCGCGCTGATGGAGGCGCTGAAGACCCCCGCGTTCTACGTGGGCGCGCTCGGCTCGCGGCGCAACAACGCGGCGCGGCGCGAGCGCCTGCGCGAATTCGATCTGAACGAAGTGGAACTGGCCCGGCTGCACGGGCCGGCCGGCATCTACATCGGCAGCCGGACGCCGCCGGAAATCGCGATCTCGATCCTCGCCGAGATCACCGCCGCGAAGAACAACGTGTCGTTGCCGACGATCCTGCAGGTCGAAGGCGCGAAGGCCGCGCGCGAAATCGCGGCGAACAGCGGCGCCGCCTGCGGCCTCTGACCCGCGGCGGCGGCGGGCGATCACGCCCACCGGCCGCTACCCCGGCGCGAATCGCGCTCAGGTCAGGCCGGCGGCCAGCGCCGCGGCAACCGAACCGACCACCAGCACGACGCCGACCGTGCGGCGCTTGTTCAGCTCGGTCCACAGCAGCACGCCGGTCAGCGACAGCAGGATCAGCGAGCCCGCGATCGTATCCATCAACAGCACCCAGCCGAGATTCATCCCGACACCGCGATGCAGGTTGTTCAGCGTCGTCAGGAACGTGTTGCCGGTGCGCTTCACCGACACGTAGCCGTTGCCGACCCAATACTCGGCCTGCAGGTTCTGGTGCGGCCCGAACACGCCGAATTGCCAGTGCTCGGGCTGCATCACGCGCTTGTCGCCCCATGCGACGGCCTGCGCGGGCTCCTTGCGCATGCGGCCCGGCTTGCCGTCGAACTGCAGCTCCTGCTGCAGCCACTTCGTCATCGCGGCGGGCGTCTTCGGCACCGGATCGGGCAGCGCGATCTGCATCTCCTCGACCTGCGGCTCACCGGTCGAAATCTTCAGCGGCGGCGCGCGATGGTTCAGCAGCACGCCGGTCACGCCGAACAGCAGCCCGAGCACCGCGCCCCACAGCCCGACCCAGCCGTGCACCTTGCGCAGCCACTTGATGAAGGTCGCACGGCGCGAGCGCTGGCGGCGCGCGGCCAGTTCGTCGTCGCTCAGCGGGCGGCCCGGCGGGTGCAGCACGGTGACGCCGGCGCGCGGCATGCCCGTCTTGGGCGGGTCGATCGTTTCGGGCGCGTTCACGCGAAAGTATCCATTCGTTCAAAACGACGGGCGGCGCGCAGGGAGTGCGCGCCGCCCGGGCAGCATGAAAATGAGAATGGATATCATTACATAAATCGACCGCCGGCTCAATCCATACGCATACGAAGCGACAAGGCCGGGGGCGCGCGAGAACGAGAAGGAAAGGCGTGCGTTGCCTTGCGATGACGATCGATCGACGGCAGATACCGACAGAATGATCCCGCAAGCATCGGACAGCATTTCGTAATAAGCCGCCCGTCGGCAGGCCTTTCAGCGCAACGGCGGCAGCGGGAAACGCGGCGCGGCGTCATCCGGCGCGGGTTCGGCGCGATCGAGCGCGTACAGCCACGCGAGCAGGTCAGCGACCGCCTGATAAAGCTGCGGCGGAATCCGGTCGTCGAGATCGACCTGCATCAGCAGCGACACCATCTCCGGCGCCGTATGCACGTACAGCCCCGCATCGTGCGCGCGCGCGACGATCATCTCGGCGAGCAGGCCGTAGCCCTTCGCGACCACGCGCGGCGCCGCATCGCCGCCTTTCGGGTCGTAGACGAGCGCGGCCGCACGCTTGCGGGACGTCGCGCTCATGGCAGCGCCTCGTCATCGTCGCCCGGCACCCGCACGTCGGCGCCGCCGGCCGCGCCGCGCGCATACGCGGCGGCGGCCGCCTGCGCGGCGAACAGGTCGAAGCCGTCCGGCCCGTCGTCGACCGCACGGATCGACAGCCCGCCTACCTTGAGCCCCGAGCCTTCGAGCCGCTGCCGCAGCGCGGCTTCGTTACGCGTGAGACGGTCGGCGCCCGTCTGGTTCGCGCGCAGCCGCGCGACGAGTTGCGCGCCGTTCAGCACCAGCTCGGCATCGACCGTGCCGAGCGACGGCAGCGTCAGCGTCAAGCGCGTGCGCCACGCGATGCCGTCGCCCGCGTCGTCGTCCCCGCCGCCGCGCGGCGCACGGTGGCCGCGCTCGTCGGGTTCGATCGTCCAGTCGAGCCGCGCGCCGGGCCACGCCTCGCCGGTCCAGCGAAACTGGTCGGTCGCGAGCGCGTCGAGCTGTTGCCGAACGAGCGGCACGGCGGCCGGATGCACGGTCGCGAGCGGCGGCTGCGGATCGGGCGACGCGGCGGCCAGCTCGGCACGCGCGGGCGTCCAGCGTGCATCGGCGTGCGCAGCCAGCGGATCGGCCGGGTCGGACGGCAGCGACGCACCCTGCCGGGCCGCCGCAAGTGTGGGCTGCGCGGGCTCGCGCGCGGGTGCGCCGCCCTGCGCCGGCGGTTGCGCGCTTGCCCGCGCGGCGGCCGGCAGCGGCGGGCGCTGCGCGAGCAGTTCATCGAGCACGTCGGGCGATGCGTGCGGGACGGCTTCCGGGTCGACCGGCGCGAGCGCGGTCGCGAGGCGTGCCTGCGGCTCCCGCATCAGCGCCGCGAGCGGACGCTGGCCGGCCAGCCACTGTGCGAGATGGGATTCGTAGAACAGGCCGCTTTCGCTCACGGCCTGCGCGAGCGCCGCACGCAGCGCCGCGACCGGCGGCGGCGCGAGCGCATCGCGCGCGGCCGCGGCGGACGACGCTTGAGCCGAAGCCGGCGTGGCAGGCGCGGCGGGACCGGACGCCGCCGGCGCACGCGCCGGCACGGGCGTATCGCTGAGCAGCACGGCGGGATCGGCCAGCAGCGGCAGCCGGCCGACGATCGCCGGTGTCGCATCGCCGCCCGAGCGCGAGATCGCGTCGAGCACGCGTCCGACCTCGGACAGCGCGGTCTGCGTGGAAGCCGGCGGCGCGGCGGGCGGGCTGCCGGCCGGCGGCGCGGACGATGCGCCGGCGCCCGGCGTGCCGACCTGCGCGGTCGCGCCGCC